>PKXH01000095.1 GCA_003133405.1 Acidimicrobiaceae bacterium
GGGAACTCGCCCGCGGCGAAGGCCTTGAGGTCCATGCCGGCCGAGAAGGCCTTGTCGCCCGCGCCGGTGAGTACGACCACCCACACGTCGTCGTCGGCTTCGCACTCGTCGAGCGCGTCACTGAGGGCTTGGGCCGTCGCGCGGTTGATCGCGTTGCGCGCCTCGGGGCGGTTGATCGTGAGTAGTTCAACGTGTCCACGAGGTTCACGCAGTATTTCGTCGGCCATGGGCTCTCCTTCAAACGGCCCTGTCGGGCAACGTTCGAAACGCTAGTGGACGTTGCTCTAAGGCGTAGGTGCGAAACTGAGTCCGTGACCACGCGACCGCGACTGTTCGTCACTCTGGAGGGCTACGCCGTCGAGGGGGGCTACGACCAACCCGGTGGTCCCATGACCTGCTACTCGCCCACGGTCTCGCTTGGTCGACACGCAGGACCGGGCGTGGCGGACGACCTCTGGCACCACTACGAGAGGGTCCTCGACTTCGTGCCGGGACTCGGTTTTGACGGGATTCGTCTCACGATCGAATGGGCGCGCGTCGAAGCGCGACCGGGCGAAGTGGACCAACGCGCCCTCGAGCGCTACGGCGAGGTCATCGCGTACGCACGTTCACTCGATCTACAGATCACCCTGGCGCTCGTGGACGCGGTGTGGCCGTCGTGGCTAGGTCAAGAGGCGTGGCTCTTGCCGTGGGTCGTGCCGCACGTCCTCGGCCACGCTCAACTCATCGTCGCATCGTTCGCCAACGAAATTACGGGCGTCGTGGCTTTTACCCGACCCCGTGAACTCGTCACGAATGGCTACCTCCACGGCACCGCTCCGCCGTGGCGGCGCGGTGCGCGCAGGGACGCGGCGTTCGCGCACGCCCAGATTGAGGGACTACTCGCGGCCCTCGAGGCCGACCCCGTCGTCGGTCCTCGACTCGTGAAGAGCTGTGCGGCGATGACGCCCGACGTCGCGCCCGACGATCTCGTGACGGCGCGTCACTCACTCGACGTGGACGAACTCTACGTTCGATCGCTCCTGCGCGGCAGCGGTCCGACCGCCGTGGCGCGAGGACTACTGGTTCGACACGGCGACGAGTGGCGTGTCGACGCCCCCCAAGATTTTCTACGCGCCCTACGCTGAGTCGCCGTCGGGTGCCTCGAGTTCGGACCTCGCGAGCGAGTTCTCGTGGCGACGCTTTCTGACGAAGTGAAAGACAATGAAGAACGCGATCATCAGCACGAGCACCGCGCTGGCGGCCCAGCCCGAGTACTTCTCGATTGAAGTAAGGGCAGTACCCGCGAAGTAGCCGAGCAGGGTAAAGCTGACGCCCCAGATCAGCGCGCCAGCGGCGTTGGCCGCGAGAAAGCGGCGATAGCGAAGTTCGCTCATGGCCGCCAAGCCGGGCATCACCGCGCGCAGGAACGCGGTGAATCGTCCGATGAACACGTACGTCGCGCCGCGACGGCGAAGCCCCGCTAAGGCGCGATCCACGGCGACTCGTCGTCGTTGAAAGACGCGCAGTTCAATGAGGCGCTCTCCGTAGCGTCGCCCGACTTCGAAGCCCACCGAGTCGCCAAGTATCGCCGCGACCACAACCAGCGCGCACAACGCCACGATGTTGACGTGACCCCGACTCGCCACCACCCCGGCCACGATCACCGAGGTCTCACCGGGCAGCACGAACCCGATAAAGAGCGCCGCCTCACCAAAGACGAGCAACGCCACGAGCCCGTATACGAGTCCGCTCGAGAGGTGTTGAATCTTGTCGTTGAGAAACGAAACGATGCTGGCGCTGAACACGTCTCCATTCTGGTTGATAAATGTTGGATGAGATTGCCCCTACGACCCTTTCTCGGCGCGACTCCCACCGACGCCGGACCCCAGAGGTCGCTCTATTCCTACGCCCTTTACGCTCCGCGCGGGAACTTGATCCAGCGCCAGTCGAAGGCGCGACGTCAACGAGTTCCATTCATCGGTTGCCGACGTACTTCGCGGGCCCGGCGACACACGGAGCGAACTGCGAGTTCTCCGGGCCGGCCGTTGGGCACTTTGCAGCCAAGGTTGTCAATGGGCCCAGAACTTGTGGCTCGGCGTCAAACAGTGTTCACCGAACAGCGGCTCGGCGCAAGCATCATTCAACTAAGCGCGGCTGTCCACTCCCATTAGAGTCGTCGCTATGAACGCCGACGAACTCTCCACCTTGACCGCCGACCCGATTCAAACCCTCGGCATGAGCTTTTACTTCGACCCCTTGACCGGGGAACGGGGCAAAACGCACGGGCTCAACATCTTTGAGTTCTACGGGCTGGGGCGCGCCGGCACCTTGGGCGACGTCGACACCGACACCGTCGTGGAGGCCTTCACCTTCTTCAACCGGCCGACCATCGATTTTCTGTGGACCAAAGCGAAGACCAAGGCCGATCCGGTGGCCATGGCCGCCGACTACCTCCAGGCGGCCTACGCCTTCGCCGACCGGACGTTCGGGGGGATCGACGTCGCGGTACTCGCGAACTTCGCCCACGCCGCGCGCAAGGTCGTGGACGCCGCGCCGAGCGGCCAGTGCCCGCTCGTCGACGGCTACAAGAAGTTCCCGGCCCCCGCGAACCCGGTGCACGCGGCCTATCTCGGCACCATTTTTCTGCGCGAGCTTCGTGGCGGGGTGCACATCCACGCCGTGGCCGAGGCCGGACTCGATCCGATAGCCGCGTGCTACTTACAGGACCCGAGCGTCTTCACCATGCACGGCTACAAAGAAGAGGACGCCCCGGTAGTGAGTGACGAGCTCGAGAACAAGAAGCGCCGCGCCGAAGAGTTGACCGACGCCGCGATGGAGAAGAGCTTTGACGTGCTGAGTGACGCCGAGCGTGACGCACTGGCCAGGGGCACGCGCGCGATGTTCGAGGCGCTGTCCAACCCGGTCGCCGTCGCTGGGTAGTCTCGTGGCTCGCCGACTGGCGCTGCGCACAACGCGCGACCGGGTGTTGACCGTGCTCGTCGTGGGCGTCTTCGCCGAGATTATTTGGACGATCTATCTCGGGTGGCGACTGCCGCGCCACTACGTGGCGCACCACTGGGACTTAGCCTGGGTGGGACTGGACGTCGCGGAGATCTTTTTGTTGCTCGGCGCGGCGTGGGCGGCGTGGCGCCGACGAGCGCTGTTGATACTCTTCGCCATCGCCTCAGCGACGCTGCTGTTGATTGACGCGTGGTTCGACGTCACGACGGCGGGACACGGCGACTTCCTGCAAAGTCTGCTGGTGGCGATCTTCGCCGAGGTGCCCTCGGCGCTGGCGTTGCTGTGGATCGCGCGCCGCGCCGCGCGCCGCCTGATCATGACGCATTTCTACGACGACCAACTTCGTTCGTTGCCAGTGCGAAAGTTGCCCCTGACGCCTCCGGGCGACGTTTAGTAGTGGACGCCCTCGAGATCGAGCAGAAAGCGCTTCACCTCGTCGCCCCCGCCGTAACCGCCGAGACCGGTCGTGGACACGACGCGGTGACAGGGCACGAGTATCGGCCAGGGGTTCGCGTGATTGGCGTTGCCCACCGCGCGCGACGCGCGCGGGCGATCGACGCTTCGCGCGACCTCGCCGTAGGTGCGCACTTCTCCGTAGGGAATGTCGACGAGCGCGTCCCACACGTCACGTTGGAACGCCGTCGCGTCCACGCTCGCGCGCGGCACGTCAAAGTTACGTCGTGTGCCCTTGAAGTACTCTTCTAGCTGCGTCGCGGCGCGCTTTACCGCGCGAGGGGGTGTGCCCCTGGAGGCGCGGCGCCGGTCGTCGGGGAGATGGATGGCCGTGATGGCCTCGGCCGTTCCTTCCACGGCCCACGGGCCGACCGGTGAGGGGACGTTGGTGATGAAAGTTTCCATGGGCACGTTCTAGCCGGTGTGCGGTCGCGTCGCCGAGGTATCTAAGTCGGTCCGATTCGAAGACCATGGACAGTGGTTGGCGCTCGAGGCACCGCGTGAACTCGCCCGCGAGATCATTCGTTTTGGCGCAAGTCGTGACTTAAGTCCTGCAAATCATTGACGTGAGCCTGGTAGAAAAGAGTAATGAAAATTGCGCTCTTTAAGGAGTCACGCCCCGGTGAGACGCGCGTCGCTCTGACCCCCGACGCGGTGAAGGCCCTCGTCAATGATGGATGGCAAGTCGACGTCGAACGCGACGCTGGCCAACTCGCTCACTACAGCGACGAGAGTTATCGCGCCGCGGGTGCCGCGATCGTCGAGACGGCCTCGGGTGATGTGAATCTTCGCGTCAACGCGCCTAGCGCCGATGAGGCCTCGCGCGTGGCGGAGGGCTCGGTGCACCTCTCGTTTCTTTCGCCGCTCTTGCAGTTGGACGTCGTAAAGGTCTTGAACGACCGGAAGGTCACGATACTTTCGTTCGACCTTTTGCCGCGGATCTCTCGAGCGCAGTACATGGACGCGTTGTCTTCTCAGGCCACGGTGTCGGGCTATCGCGCGGCGCTCGCCGGCGCCGAGCGTCTCGACCGTTTCTTTCCTCTGTTGACGACCGCCGCGGGCACGATTCGTCCGGCCAAGGTGCTGGTGATGGGCGTGGGCGTGGCCGGCCTCCAGGCGATCTCGACCGCGAAGCGCCTGGGCGCCAAAGTGCGCGCCTACGACGTGCGCTCGGCCGCGAAAGAAGAGGCCGAGTCGGCCGGCGCGACGTTCGTCCAGCTCGGCCTCACGGCCGACGCGGCGGGTGGGTACGCGCGCGAGTTGACCAACGAAGAGCGCCAGCAACAACAAGCGGCGTTGCTCGGCGAGGTCGCGGGGTCCGACGTCGTCATTACCACGGCCGCGGTGCCCGGTCGTAAGTCACCCATTCTGGTCACCACCGAAATGGTCGAGGCCATGGCCGAGGGCTCACTCATCATCGACATGGCCGCCGACGGCGGGGGCAACTGCGAACTGACCAAAGTCGGCGAGGTCATCGAGCATCACGGCGTGCGCGTGGTCGGACTGGCGAACCCGCCCGCCGAGATGGGCACGCACGCGAGTTTCATGTACTCGAACAACGTCCTGAAGTTGTTCGCACTCTTTGGTTCGCAAGGTCAGTTGCACCCCGATTGGAACGACGAAGTCGTCATCGGCGTGACGGTCGCGCGGGAGGGCCAAGTGAATCATGCGCCCACCGCCAAGGCGCTCGGCGTCGCCCACGTGCCCATAACTCCCGCACCGAAGGAGGTCGTTGAGTGACCAACGTCTTATTGCAGTACTTGACCGTGTTGGTGCTGGGCGCCTTCGTCGGTACCGAGATCATCTCGAAGGTGCCGAGCATCTTGCACACGCCCTTGATGAGTGGTTCGAACGCGATTCACGGCGTCATCCTCGTGGGCGCGATGCTCATCCTGGGCGCCGCGAACACCAATCTCGAAGAGGTCCTGGGCTTTCTCGCGTGCATCCTGGCGACGCTCAACGTCATGGGTGGCTTCGTCGTGACCGATCGCATGCTCGAGATGTTCAAGGGGCGTAAGCCCAAGGCGCCGGCCAAGTCCGACGAGGTCACTAAATGAGTCGTGAAACGCTGATTGACCTGATCTACCTCTTCTCGGCGACCACGTTCGTCCTGGCGCTGAAGGGGCTCGGGAGCCCCAAGCACGCGCGCCAGGGCAACGCCCTGGCGGCCTTTGGCATGTTGGTGGCGGTCGTGGCCACGTTCTTTAAGTTCGTCGACGGCCACGCGCTTCGCCACGTGGGCCTGATCCTGCTCGCCATGTTTATTGGCACCGTCGTCGCGGTGCCGGTGGCGCGCTTCGTGAAGATGACCGCGATGCCCCAACTGGTGGCGATCTTCAACGGGGTCGGCGGTGGCGCCGCGTCGTTGGTGTCGATCACCGAGTTCATTCACATAAAGTCCACGCACCCCGCGACCTACGTGATCTTGGAAGTTCTCCTGGGCGTGCTGATCGGCACGATCTCCTTCGCCGGGTCGGCCATCGCTTTCGCCAAGCTCCAAGAGTTGATGACCGGGCGACCGGTCACCTACCCCGGCCAACAGTTCATCAACGCCCTGGTGGGCGCGGTGGCGCTGGGCCTGATCGTGACAATCCTGATTACCGGTTCGACCGTGTTGCTCTGGACGTTGCTCGGCGTTTCGTTCATCTTGGGCGTGGCCTTCGTGCTGCCGATCGGCGGCGCCGACGTGCCGGTGTTGATCTCGCTGCTCAACGCCTTTACCGGTCTCGCGGTGGCGGCCTCGGGCTTCACCTTGGGCTCGGACCTCTTGATCGTGGCGGGCATCTTGGTCGGCGCGTCGGGTACGTTGCTCACGCGTCTGATGAGTAAGGCCATGGGGCGCAGCCTGTCGAACGTGCTCTTCTCGGCCTTTGGCTCGGTCATCACCGCCAGCGCCGGCGGCGGCGTCGAGGGGCGAACCGTTCGCTCGGGCACGCCCGAAGACATTGGTGTACTCCTTAGCTACGCGAGCAAAGTCGTCATCATCCCCGGCTACGGCCTGGCCGTCGCCCAGGGCCAGCACGTACTGCGCGAACTGGCCGAAGAGCTCGAAAGCAAGGGCATCAAGGTCTTTTACGCCATCCACCCGGTGGCTGGACGCATGCCCGGGCACATGAACGTGCTGCTCGCCGAGGCCAACGTGCCCTACGAGGACCTACTCGAGATGGACGAGGCGAATTCCGAACTCCAGACTGCCGACGTGGCCCTGGTGGTGGGCGCCAACGACACCGTGAACCCCGCGGCCGGCGAGCCCGGTTCGCCGATCTACGGCATGCCGATCATCCACGCGGACTTAGCCGAGAACGTCGTGTTCATGAAGCGCTCGATGCGTCCGGGCTTCGCCGGGATCGACAACGAACTGCTCTACAACCCCAAGACGATTCTCGTCTTCGGCGACGCCAAGGACACGTTGACCAAACTGGTCGCCGTGGTGAAGGCGAACTGATCCGGGCTTAGCCGGTGAGGCGGTCCAACTCTTTTCGTTGCGCGTCGCTTAACTTTGTCGCGGCCTTGACGTTGGCGCGGATCTGTTCGGCGTTCGAGGCCCCGGCGATGACCGAGGCGACGCGGGGATGGCTGAGCAGCCACGAGAAGGCCAGCGTGAGGATCGGCACCTCGTCGCGCTGGGCGTAGTCGAGCAGTGCCGCGACGCGTTGCTGGAACTCCTCGCTCAACCAGTGCACGCTTCGTTCGGGCGACATGTGCGCGAGTCGCGTGCCCTCGGGGATCGGTTCGCCGGGGCGGAACTTACCGGTCAACAGACCATTGGCGAGGGGGTAGAAGGGCAAGAAGCTGAGCCCGAGTTCGTCACAGGCGGCGAGCACGCCGTCTCGTTCGGGACTGCGATCGAGCAGCGAAAACTGATTCTGCACCGAGACGAAGGCGGGGCCGTCCCCGGCGGCGGTCTTGGCGGCGCGCAGTTGCTCGACGGAAAAGTTCGAGCACCCGATCTCGCGCACCTTGCCCTCGGCGATCAGTTCGTGCAAGGCGCCCAGGGTGTCCGCGATCGGGACCGTGGCGTCGGGGTAGTGCAGCTGGTACAGGTCGAGGTAGTCGGTGCCAAGGCGAGCCAGCGAGTCCTCACAGGCGCTGCGCACGTACGTGGGACTGGCGCCAAAGCGCTGATCGTCGAGGGGCATGCCGAACTTCGTGGCGACGATGGCCTCGGCCCTCCTCGCGCCCAGGGCCTTACCCAAGAACCGTTCGGATTCGGTGGCGCCGTAGACGTCGGCGGTATCGAAGAAGTTGACGCCGGCGTCGAGCGCGGCGTTCACCACCTTGCTCGCGCCCGCTTGATCGAGACGGGCGCCGAAGTTATTACAGCCCACGCCGACAGTGGAGACTTCTAACGAACCCAGTGTGCGCCGATCCATACCCGTCCTTGTCAAGTCCGAGCCTAGACACGCGCGCGAAGGTTGCACGGGCCGTGGCCAAGAGTGCTCAACTACGATGAGAGAAAAGGAGGGTCCGTGAAGGTCAACGTAGATTTCGATCTCTGCACATCGAATGCGGTCTGTATGGGTATCGCCCCCGAAGTGTTCGAAGTTCGTGAGGACGGCTTTCTTTACGTTCTCAACGAGAATCCCGGTCCGGAGTTCGACGAGCGGCTACGTCAGGCCGTGGCGGGCTGTCCGAACGGCGCCATCTCGATTGAGGAGTAGTCCATGAGCGGACCACGGGTCCGATTCGCGCCCTCGCCTACGGGCTTTTTCCACGTCGGTTCGGCCCGTACCGCGCTCTTCAACTGGCTCGTCGCGCGCCAGGATCCAACGGGCGTGTTCATCTTGCGCATCGAAGACACCGACGCCGAACGCAACCGTGAAGAGTGGGTCGAGGGCATCCTCTCGGCGATGGCCTGGCTCGGACTCGATCTCGACGAGGGACCGTTTCGCCAGAGTGACAACGCCGCCGCGTACGACAACGCCGCACAACTACTCAGACGAAGCGGCTACCTCTACTACTGCGACTGCACCGCTGCCGCGCTCGAGGCTCGCAAGCCCCCCGGCGCGCCCCCGGGGTACGACGGATTCTGTCGGGAGCGGGGATTGGAGCGCGGTCCCACGACGGCCCTGCGCTTTCGCACCCCACGTGAGGGCGTCACGCTCGTGCGCGACCTCGTTCGCGGCGACGTCGAGTTCGCCAACGCCTTGATCGAAGACTTCGTCGTGGTCAAGTCCTCGGGCGACGTGCTCTACGCTCTGGCCAACGTGACCGACGATCGACACGACAGAATCACCCACGTCATTCGAGGCGAAGAACACCTCGCCAACGCGCCCAAGCAGATGATGCTCTGGGAGGCGTTGAACCGCGCCACCGGCGACGAGGTGGCGCTGGCGCTCTACGCGCACTTGCCGCTGCTGGTGAACGAACAACGAAAGAAGCTCTCCAAGCGCCGCGACCCCGTGGCCACCGAGTCCTACCGTGATCAGGGATTTCTCGCAACCGCCTTCGTCAACTATCTCGCGTTGTTGGGTTGGAGCCCGCGCGGGGACGATGAGATCGTTCCGCTCTCGACACTGATCGAACAGTTCCGCCTCGAGGACGTCTCGCACTCCCCGGCCTTCTTTGACGTCAAGAAACTGACCCACATGAACGGCGAGTACGTGCGCGCGCTCAGCCACGAGGAGTTCATTAAAGCGAGCGCGCCGTGGGTGTGCCCGTGGCAGAGTGCGTGGCGTCCGTTGGATCGAGAACCGTCGTGGCGAGAGGATCAGTTCAGCGCGGCGCTGTACGCGCGCGTAGCGAGCATCGTGCAAGAGCGCGTCGCGACGCTGGGCGAGATACCGGCCATGGTCGAGTTCTTCTTTCTCGACGAGGCGCGCGTCGACGAGGCGAGTTTCGCCAAGGTCATCGCGGACGACCCGCTGGGCCCCACGATCCTGGAGAACGCGATTCGCCGCTACGAACTCCTCACCACTTGGGACGCGCCCACCCTGCACGCGGCGACCGTGGAACTCGGTGAAGGGCTCGGCCTCGCGCTACGCAAGGCCCAGGCGCCGATTCGCTGCGCGGTGACCGGGACTCTTATAGGACCGCCGCTCTTTGAGTCCCTTGAGTTTCTCGGGCGAAAGAAGACCGTGCAGCGACTGCGTGTCGCGGCAGCGAGGTGCGCGTGATCTTTGGTCCGATCAAGCTCGTACTCAAAATACTGAGTGCGTTGATGACCCTGGTCGTCATCTACTTTGGCGTCACTTTCGTGCAGATCTGGCAGCGCGGCCACGAACACTCTGGCGCGTCGGCTCAGGCGATTCTCGTCTACGGCACGACGGAAGATAACGGCACGCCGTCGCCGGAGTTGACCGCGCGACTCAACCAAGCCCTCACGTTGTACCGCGAGGGCCGCGCGCCGTGGATTGCCGTGACCGGGGGCCGTCGACCCGGCGACGTCTACACCGAGGCGGGCGTGTCATTGACCTACCTCGTCAACCACGGCGTGACGCCGTCACGCATCTTGGAGGGAGCGGGCAACGACACGTGGCAGAACGTGGCGACGGTACTGCCGTTATTAAAAAAACACCACCTCAGGACAGTGATCACGGTCACCGATCCCTTTCACGAGTACCGGGCCATGGCCATCGCCTCCGCGCAGGGTCTCACCCCTTACCCCTCGCCCGTGCACAACTCGCCCACGATCAAACACTCGCTGTGGCGCTACTACCTCAAAGAGACGCTCGAAGTCGGCGTCGGTCGCGTGGTGGGTTACGGTCGCTTGAGTTCCTGGACGACCACGGCCGCCAACATCAAGCTCCCCTCTGGCACCTGAGAAGGCGGGCCGGTTAGGATTGCCCAGCCCTTCGGGGGTGGTGTAATTGGCAACACAACTGGTTCTGGTCCAGTTATTCAGGGTTCGAGTCCTTGCCCCCGAGCGAATGAGGTGACCGTTGTGTCAACTCTTTCAAGGTCCCATCGTCTAGTGGCCTAGGACATCACCCTCTCAAGGTGGCGACACGGGTTCAAATCCCGTTGGGACTGCACATTAACCTGGACCCCTTAAACCGGTCCACGGTTGTGAGAGTTTGGTCGTGATCATGAACGAAGTCACCGGAGCGAGTGTCAGATGGCGCTGAGGGCGATCGACCACGCCCCGTCAGAAGTTATTGCCAGATAGTACGGTCCGTTACGAAGAAAATTCGCAATGGTGAAACCACTGTAGGAACCGATGACGTCAATGGGCTCTCCTTGGATTGAACCGTCGGCGCCAAAGATTTCCACGATGAAGTTGCCGTCGTGGGACGACGTATTCGTCGCTTCAAACCAAAGGTCCGGGACATCAACAACCGGACCGACCACTTCTTGTCCCTCCCCCGTAAAAGTGGTCGGCAGTGCTGTGCCCGCAACACCACGCGGCTGGGTAATTTCCACTGTCCAAGGGGCCCCGGGATCGGCCCTCACGACAAGAATGTACTGTCCGGCCGACATTCCCTCGGCGACCGAACCGTTGTACGAACCACTGACGCTGATCGGCGTGTCCACGAGCGATCCATCCGCATGATCAATCTCCATTATGAAACCTACGTGGCAGGCCGAACACATCGCGTGGAACACCGCGAGACCACCCTCAACCGTGAAGTCGCTCGCTACGGTCTGCCCGATACCGGAGAAATCGATCGGCGCTGGTGATCCCCCTGGTGTCGTCGTGGTCGTGGTTGGGGGCACCGTGGTCGTCGTGGTCGTGGTCGTGGTCGTGGAATGCCCGGCTTGAATCACTTCCCAGTGAATGATCGTCGACATCTTGCCGTGCGCTGTCAAGGTGATCGCGTACGACTTGGTCTTGGTCGAGGCGTTTGCCTGAAACTTTGCCGATCGAGCGACAGTGCCGGTTTTGCACCGCACGGTCGTGGCAAAACCCGCAATCTTTGGACTCGACGACCACCTGCAGGACGTGGCGTTTCGCACAGTCGCGCGGAAGGTCACCGAGCCGCCAGAGGCGCCAACTGTTTTTGTCGATGCGCCGGCATTGGCGAAAGTGAGGCCACCGAGACCGAGGGCAATGCTGACGATACTGACTGCGAACCGGCGCTTCATTAAGGTCACCCTAGTTACACCGGTATTCCTAATCTCGGCACGGTAAACAGCGAAGACCATGAGCATGAGTGAAGCTCACGCGAACCGGAAGCCAAATTCGGAGATTCAGACAAATCGCGTGATCTGTTCCTTTACTTCGTTCTTCTCCGAAACGATCCCACCTCCTCAAAATTGAGATTCGGGTCGCAAGACCGCTGGGACTCAATTCTTGCGACTGTCTCGTCACCGAATCTGACGGTGATCAAGGCCTTCCGGGGAAAAGTCTTCCGTCGCGAACGTCCGAACCCGGTACGGCGACCCTGCGGGTTGCGTTGGTGGGTTGAATGAGTTTGAAGAGTTGGTTTATCGCGCCCGGGTGAGCGAGTCGGAACGTTGTTGAAAGTGTCCTCAAAGACAGAGGAGTTGAACGTGATAACAACTGCCCCTCGGTGACGCGTACAATCTTCACGAAGTGTCGAGCGTCGAATACGGTGACGTGAAGAGGGGGGGCATCGTGCGGTGGAATGGTCTGACCACATCTGTTTCAATTTTCGCTGCATCGATCTTGATGTTTGGCGTTATCCTTCCGATCGTGAGTGGCGAGACGATAACTGGAGCCCTGGGTACTCAAAGTGCCGTTGGTTCTTGCAGTACGGTCGGTGGCCAGAGCACCGTCGGTGGCCAGAGCGCTATCTGTGGTACCCAAGTCATGACCGGTACCGTGACCAATTTTGACGGGACGCACCTTGGGGGAATCTGCGTCGCGGCCATCTCTCTAGGCGGTGAGCCCAGTGCAGTGGCCACCACGTCGGCCGACGGCACGTACACGATTGAAGGACTCGTGCCCGGAAGTTATCTCGTTGAGTTCTCCTCAGGGTGTGGCAATAGCGGCGACTACGGCGCGCAATATTTCAACGACTCGAACTCGGGGGCGCGAACGACGACGGAGGCCGTCGCGATTCCCATTACCGTCGCGTCGCCGGCCTCCAGCATCAATGCCGTCATGGGCGCCCAGACCGTCACCTTTGGATCCACGCCTCCCGCGCACGCCACGGTCGGTAGTGCCCGATACAGCCCCGCGGCCGATTCCACCAGTGGCTTAGCGGTAACGGTTTCGCTCGATGTCAATTCGAGGGGCTGTTCGATTGATGCGGGCGTGGTCTCCTTCATTCGGGTGGGAACTTGTTTGATTGACGCGAACCAAGCGGGCAGTTCGCTGTATCACGCTGCCGGCCAGGTCCAGCAGAGCATCACGGTCAATCGGGGCGCGCAGTCAGCGCTCAGTATCGCAACACTCTCGGGCACACTGGGCAGTGAACTCACGCTGAGCACCCGTGGTGGTTCGGGAACGGGCCCGGTTACCTACTCGGTCACCGACGGCGCGGCCAGCGGCTGTTCGCTTACGGGGAATCAGTTGCGCGCAAAAAGAGTAGGTACGTGCGTCGTCACGGCTACGAAGGCGGCGGACTCGAACTACTTGGCGGCTTCGTCACGCGCCACGAGTGTTGCCTTTAGCGCGGCACGCACCTTCCGTCACCGTCACCTTTAAAGCTTGGTGACGCATAAGGAGAGGTGGCGCAGCGTTCGCCACGCCATTGGAACCATGGACGCCGAGGATCCGCGAACTTCATTGGTGAAGCCAGGAACCACGAAACGAGCCCCGAGTTGACGCCGTCGTACCACCATTCGTAAAGGAGCGCCCGATTTTCGTCGCGCTGAGATCCGTGACGAAGGTTGATTCACGTCAGCTCAACGTGGAGACCTGGCGCGTGATGAGCGTACGTCGCCGCAAAAAACGCTCGCTCCAACTTCACCTGGCTCAAAATATGAAAAGTGAGTTAGTCAATGACCGCGTCGTCGTTCTCGCTTTCGAAAGGGAAGTCATCGGCGAACCAGGCCATCATCCCACCGGCGAGGTTGGCGACCTCGAAGCCGTTCTCTTGCAGATATGTGGCGGCGCGAAGTGAGCGCCCGCCGGAACGGCACGCGCAGATGATGAGGTGATCGCGGGGAAGTTCATCGAGGTGATCGGCCAGTTCCGCCAGAGGAATCAACGAGGCCATCGGCGCGTGGCCGGCCTCCCACTCGTTCTCTTGGCGCACGTCCAACAGCACTGCGTCGCCGTCCAATAGTTCCAGGGCTTCACTGGGCGTAACTTCGCGCACGGTCATTGCGTCACTCGCCTCTGCTTCTCCTCATTATCGAAACATTGGATGCTCTTCGTCTTTGAATCGTAGACTTCTTCGATATGGGTAGTGACGCCACCATCACGCGTGTAACGAGTGATGAACTCTTAGGGCTTCTCGACAGCGAGCCAAAGTTGTTGATGGTGGACGTGCGCGAACCCGAAGAGTTCGCGGACTGGAAGATCCCCCACGCGGTCAATATTCCTCTCGTTGAACTGGTGCGGCGACTACCTGAAGTGCCCCCCGATCGACGTGTGGTGACGATCTGCGCCAAGGGACTGCGTGCGAGCGAAGGGTCCGCGATACTCAAAGCGCACGGCGTCTCGAGTGAGATATTGGAGGGGGGCATGGACGCGTGGGCGTCGACCTACGACACGGTCGACGGCGTCTTTGGCCAGGCCACCGTGGTCCAGGTGCGTCGCCGCGGCAAGGGCTGTCTCTCCTACGTCGTGGGCGCGGGCTCGAGGGCCGTCGTTATTGACCCGTCGCGCGACTTAGAGCAGTATCTAGCCGTGGCACGCCACCACGACTGGAGCATCACCCACGTGCTCGACACCCACCTGCACGCGGACCATTTGAGCGGCGCCCGAGAGCTCGTGGTCGCTACCGGCGCCGCACTGTGGTTGAACCCGGCCGATCCCTTTGGCTTTGCCTTTACCCCGGTCAGCGACGCGAAATCGATTGAACTAGCGCCCGGGACGCANNTACGCCATTTTTACCGGCGATACCTTATTCTTAGAGAGCGTCGGGCGCCCGGACCTGGCGGATCAGGCCGAATCCTACGCCCATCACCTCTTTCACAGCCTGCACGAGCGAGTGCTGCCCCTGCCCGATGAGATCACTGTCTTTCCGGCGCACTACGGCCCTGGCGTCGAGGTCCACGCCCACGAACTGGTGGCCCGGCCCCTCGGATCGCTCCGTTCCACCTTGCCGGCGCTGGAATTGGATGAAAACGCCTTCGTTACTTGGGCTGTAGCCCACGTGAAGGACCGGCCCGGGAACTACCAGCAGATCGTCCAAATCAACGCCGGGGCCGTAGAGCTCGGTGGTGAAGCCAGCGAATTAGAGCTCGGGCCCAATCGCTGCGCTATTGCCTAAGGCGCGATCGGCTTCTCCGCAGCGGCCACTTGAGGGAGGAATTCGGTCCCGATGCTTCGTGAATCTGGGCAATTTCGGACACTTTTCGATGTCGTACGCCGTGGTGAAACGTCGCGAAGAACCTCGCGCGAATAGCGTGAGAATCGGTTGTAAACCATGAATAGAGCCAGTTACGGTTCGGTGACAATCCGCCGCCGCAGCCAACAGCCTTCCAAAATCCTTGTGATTAAAGGCTTTTCACAGGAAGATTATGCCAAAAACTCGTTAAGAGGTTGGCTAAAAGAGGGCCTCATTGCTATAGTTATTCAAGTACCACATCAGTACCTACGACTTAAGGAGAGAGATGCCGCGTAGCGTCTATTCATCAACTGGACACGGCAAGCTGTCGCGTCTCAATCCCATCAAACTAGTGACGAGGTTCGTGGCCATTGCCATGGTCATGTCGATCGCTCTTCTTGGCACCGCCACTATGGCGAGTGCTGTTGCTATTGGTACGCCAGCCTTCACACCGACCAACGCGGCCTCCGCGGTTGGCGGCGCGACGAGCGCTTCGTACACCGTCACGGCTACGACGGTTACCGCTCCTACTGGAACCGGTAACTTCGTTATAACCTTCCCGATCGGCTATACCGTTCCCGCGGTACCGACGGTAACGACGACGACCAACACGACGATTCCGGCGACCTGCGTTCTGACGGGTGCTACGACGGGTACCGCGGTTACGGCGCCTCAAGTCGTGACGGTCACCCTCAGTGGGACCTGCTCTCCGACGGCTGGGGTTACCACGCTGGTGGTCGCGGGTGTTACAAACCCCGCTGCCGGAATAATTGCCGCGGCAGGCTTCCACTTGTCATCGAGTGCTGAGACTGATGCGCCTGCAACTGTTGCGGTGACGCTCGGTACTCCCCTCGTCGCCCCGACGGTGGCAGGAAATGGTACCGGTGCCGCGACGGTCTCCTTTGCCGCTGACGGTATTTCCACTACGTACACCGTTACCACGAGTGACGCCGGTAGTCCCACAATTTGTGCCCCTATAACGGGCGGCACTGTCGGCACCGTTGGTGCGACGCAGACATGCGCGATCACTGGACTGACGAACGGTTCGGCGGACACCTTCACGGTGACGCCAAGCGGTGGCACTCCCGCCTCGTTCTCCACGGCGAAGACGTCAACCGCGTTTACTGTTGGCGCTTTGGGTGCTCCCACCCTTGCGCGCGCGGGTAGCGGCGCGGTTAAGGTCACGTTTGTTGCCGATGGTACCGCCACTCTCTACACGGTGACCTCATCGCCCGCGAGTGCTGGCTGTACCGTTGCTGGTACTATCGCCTCGCCGCCGAGCGGTAGCCAGTTCTGCTATGTAACTGGACTCACCAACGGTACGTCGTACACCTTCACGGTGACGCCGAGCGGGAACTCTACGACTTCAACAGCGTCGGCCGCTTCGGCCGCGCTTGTCCCGGCCGTCTCATTAGCGACTCCGACCGCCATTAATATCAGCACCACTCAGAGCCGGGTGTTCTTCACCGCGGACGGCGTCGCTACGACTTACACTGTGAGCGGCGTTACAAATACCGCAGACACGTGCTCGGTTTCTGCGACTCCCGCGACCGCGAGCGGCACGGCGCTGAGTTGCGTCGTTACCGACATTACCGACACGTTTATCGTCACCCCGAACGCCGGCGATCTGTCTTCTATAGCGTCACTCGCTTCGAACGCTACGGTGTCGAGCGCGAAACTGGGAGCATCTCCTGCAACTGACGGGGGTAAGCCGACTTCCAAACTGGCCGGCGCCGGTGCAGCTACGGTGACGTGGGTCTCTGACGGCGTGGCTTCGCTGTACACGGTCAACCTGGTCGATACCACTTCTGGCACACGAGATGCAACCAAGACCCTTGGGGCCGGTGGTAGCACTGCCGTCGCTGCAGGGCCGCAGAGCCTCACTTTCACCGGGCTCACCACTGGTGACGTCATCAACTTCACCGTTACGGCGAGTGGCAACGGTACTGGTTTGACCACTACGTCAGCCGCATCGAGCCCCAACCTCACCGTATCCAACGCTCTTGCTACCCCATCAGTGGCGAACTCGGGCACCGGTGCTGTATTGGTCTCCTTCGTCGCTGACGGTGTGGCTGCTACGTACACGGTGTCGAACGCGTCTGGCGGAACAGTCGGTGCGTTCACTTGTACTATTTCCAACACCACTACTGTGCCCACTGGCGCGCAGAGTTGCACGGTGTCGGGACTTGCGAGCGGTACGGCGTACACCTTCATCGTTACGCCGAGCAATGGTGGGACCTCTGGTGCTTCAGCTGCATCAAGTTCGGTGACCACGGTTACCGCTCTAGCTACGCCCACAATCGGGAGTGCCCCGAGTGGTTCGGTCGTGGTGGACTTTACGGCTGACGGTGTGGCTTCTACGTACACGGTGACTTCAACGCCGGGTAACTTCACTTGCACCGTGATCAACACCACGACGGCGCCAACTGGCGCGCAGCACTGCACGGTGACGGGACTTACCAACGGTACGTCGTACACCTTCACGGTGACGCCGAGCGGCAACGCCGATACCGCGGCGGTCTCGCTAAAGTCGGCTGCGGCTGTTGCAGGTTCGGCCCTCGCGACGCCCACTGCGGTTTCTGCGAGCGCCGGTACTGCAACGGTCTCGTTCGTCGCCGACGGTGTGGCCGGCTCGTACCTCGTTCAGTCGAACTTGGCGCTGACGCCGTTTACCGCTGGACCTACGTGTACCGTGGCTAACACCACGACCGCGCCAACTGGCGCGCAGAGTTGCAAGGTGACGGGACTTACCAACGGAACGGCCTACACCTTCACGGTGACGCCGAGCCTTAACGGTACTGTTTCAACAATTTCAGCAGCGTCAGCCTCGGTTACGCCGACTTCCGCTTTAGCGACACCAACTGTTGCGAATGCGGGAACAGGTGCGATCAAGGTCTCGTTCGTCGCTGACGGTGTGGCGACCACGTACTCCGTAGCTTCGTCACCGGCACTCAGCACTTGCTCAGTGGTTAATACTGTGACTGCTCCCACGGGTGCGCAGAGTTGTACGGTCACCGGACTTACGAACGGTCAGTACTACACCTTCACTGTTACGCCGAGCCTTGGTGGGACTACGTCAACTGTTTCAGCCGCGTCCGCTTCAATTGAAGTTGGCGTGAACTTCCTCGCTGCGCCTACGGCCGCGTTCGCGGCCTCAGGGGCTGCCTTGGTGTCGTTCACGGCTGACGGTGTTGCGTCCACCTACACGGTGACTTCAACGCCGGGCAGCTTCACTTGCACGGTCATTAACAGCACGACCGCCCCAACGGGCGCGCAGAGTTGCACGGTGAGCGGTCTAACCAACGGAACGTCGTACACCTTCCACGTGGTCCCATCCGGCAACAGCACTACGTCACTGCAGTCCGCTGAGTCAGCGGCCTTCGTGGCGGCGGCCGGAGTCGCTCCCGCGGCCCCGACGGCAGTAACCGCGACCGCTGGTCAGGGGTCGATCGTCGTGACATGGGTTGCGCCCACCAATACCGGTGGTAGCGCGATCACCAGTTACGTCGTAACCGGCACCGCTGGTACCGTGACCACTTCGTGTGGCACCGTTGCCGCCAGTGCCGCGACGTGTACCCTGTCGGGCTTGGCCGACGCCACCGCTTACACGGTGAGTGTCCAGGCCGTGAACGCCATCGGTACATCACCGGCTGGCACTGCTACGGCGACCACGTTGGCTGCGTTGACCGCTCCGGGCGCTCCCACGGGAGTGACCGCAGTCGGTGGTACGCAGTCGATCGTCGTCACCTGGGTCGCTCCGGCGACCACGGGCGGTAGCGCCATCACGGGCTACACGGTTACGGGCGTCGCTGGTGTCAATACGGTGTCGTGTGGCACCCTTGCCGCCACGGTCACTACGTGCACCTTGTCGGGATTGGCTGCTGGCACCGCCTACGCGGTGAGTGTTGAGGCCGTCAACGCTGTCGGATCTTCGACAGCCGGAACTGCCACGGCGACCACGTCGGTTGCTCTGACTGCTCCGGGCGCTCCCTCGGGAGTGACCGCGACCGGTGGTCAGAACTCGATCGCCGTCTCGTGGACCGCTCCGACGTCCACCGGCGGTAGCGCCATTACGGGCTACGTCGTCACGGGCACTGCTGGTATTCAGACCACCTCGTGTGGCGCGCTGTCGGCCTCCGCCACGAGCTGCATCCTGCTGGGCTTGGCGAACTCCGCTTCTTACTCGGTGAGTGTGGTGGCGGTTAACACCATCGGCTCTTCGGCGGCCGGAACGGCTACGGCCACGACGTTGGCCGCCAAGGTCGTAGCGCCCACCTTTAAGGTCACGGGCGTGCACGGCATTACCTATGCCGGAAGGACCGTCACTGTGACGATCTCGGGCGTTGGCTTCTACGGTGCCCCGAAGATCACCAGCAACGTTGCGGGCACGACTGCCAAGGTCACGAAGGACTCTGGCAAGTTGCTCACGGTCAGTGTGACCGTTAGGGCCGGAACTGCTCATGGCACGGGGACCTTCACGGTCCGTCTGGCCAATGGCAAGACGGCCAAGGTGAATTACAGCCACGCATAGTTAAACTCCTCTAAGAGGACTTGCACAGAACCCCCTCCTTCGGGAGGGGGTTCTGTGTTTGTCACCGTCATTTGTTGGCGACTTTGCTTGACTGAGTGCGGCGAATGTCACCGTGTGGTCGACGATTCTGCCAAAGTGAATGGGACCTTCGAGGCGGATCCGTCAGGACTGCGTTACGAAGATGTCCGGCGTGACCACGTGGTGCCGTCGGGTCCGTCACGGACGTCAAAGTTGGACTCCAGTAAGAGGTCGCGCAGTTGGTCCGCCAGTTGGTACTGACCGCTTAGCCGGGCGCTCACCCGAGCCGCCAGGATGGCCTCCACGAGGGGCGTGGGGTCGATGTAGCCCTCGCCGCCGGTGGTGGCGAGTTGCACGAGTTGCGCTAGCGCTTCGAGGCCGCTCTCGCCGCCATTCGCGGCGATCTGAGCGAGTTCGAGGGGCCGGCTGGTGGGCTGGATCTGTAGGTTGGCAACGGCTGGCGGGCGTGAGGGTTTAAGGGTGCGAAGTTCACTCAGAGGTGTGATGGTGGCGTTGGCCAGGACCCGGGTCTCGCCACGTTGGCGCCAGTACCCGTGGGCCCGTCCAAGGACCTCCAGTGTGTCGCCTTCGAGGTCGAGGAGCAACGCGGTGTGCTCATCGACGCCCAGTATCGCCACGCCCTCGGGCAGTTGGCTCTCAAGATGGAGCAGTCGGCGCTCGCCTAAGTAGCAGTAGCGCGTGTCGTAGTTCTCCCCTTCGTTGTTGTCGAAGTGCGGCACGACCACGCAGGCGAGGCCCAGGCCGGCCAAGACGTTGAGACCACTCAGCCAGTGAGGTTCCTCGCCCACTTTGTAGATCTCGTACACCGGCGCGGTGAAGGCCCCGAGCGTGAAGGCCGCCGCGGAAGAGAAGCACAGCGTGCCGCCCTCTTCGAGCACGCTCAGGAGGTCCTGCTCTAAGTGCAGCGGGGTCCACTGGGCCAGCGCGAACGAGGGGCTGCCGGGTCCGGCGAAGACGTAGTTGGCTTGGCGGACCTGCTGCTTGAA
Source organism: Acidimicrobiaceae bacterium (assembly GCA_003133405.1). Taxonomy (GTDB): domain Bacteria; phylum Actinomycetota; class Acidimicrobiia; order Acidimicrobiales; family RAAP-2; genus RAAP-2. Next base: position 20,358 of record PKXH01000095.1, read on the forward strand.
GAGGGTTCGCTCGAGTTCACTCGCCTTGGCGTAGGAGGTGAAGTGCAACGTCGTGAGTTTCGCGTGCAGCGACGTGGCGAAGTACTCCTCGAGCTTCTGGCTCATCTGGGGCACATTCTCCTGGAAGCCGTAGGCCGTGTCGAGATTGACCGCGCGAAGGGGGCCTAGTCGGGCCAGGATCTGACGGTGCACCTTGGTCATGCCCGGGGCGATCTCGCCCGAACCGAGTATCGCGAGCACGCCCTTGGCCATGGGCTCAGCGTACCGTGACGAACCATTCGCAGCGTTCAGGAGTTCGCTAGGTTATGGGGCGTGAGCAACGTCGTGATTCAAGTTCGCCAGCGCGCCCGGGGCAACGTCTCGGCGCCGATGGTGCTCTGGGCCCTCGCCATGACGGTCATCCTCTTCATCGAGGTGGTCGCGCCCTCGGCGCGAGTGACGTTGATCGGATTTGGCGTCAGCGCGTTGCTGGGGATCTATCTCGGTTGGCGGCGCCGGGTGGGGGCCGTCGTCGCGGCGCCGTTCGTGAGCTGGCTCTTCGCCTGGTTTCCCCTAGAGGTCGCCTCGATGATTCACTTCGGAATCTTGAAGGGCTTCTTCCTCGGGCTGTTGATCATCACCTTTGGTTGGATCGGCATCGGTTTCATCGAGTTCGTATGGCTGGGCATGGTGGCGTTGTTGTTTCGAGCGATCCGGGGATCCCCGCGCAACGATTCGGTCATCATCATCGATCCCGACCGGCCCTAGGCCGGCCACGCCTACGCCCCGCGAGGCACCGGGGCTAGGAAGGGTTCTGGGGCTTGGCGGCGCTCAGCATTTGATCGGCCGCCCGCAGCCAGTCGCCCTGGCTGTCCCATTTCGACGAGAGGTCGTGAAAGGCCCGAGAGAGCATCTGGCCTTCCATGAAGATGGCCCACTGGTGTCCGGTCAACTGATCGTTGAGGAGACCTCGAGTAACGAGCTCGCCGTACATGGCGTCCATTCGTTTCATGAAGTTCTCGTAGAGCTCGAGGAAGCCCGGTCGGATGCTCGGACGCGAGAGCGCGGTGGCCGAGACGCGAAGAAACATCTGACGCTGGCTCGTGACCTCGGCCTGGTGGGCCGGATCGGTGAGCAAGTCGTAGAGCGTGTCCACGAACGAGCCCGTGGGGTGGGCACCCGACACGACGGTGGTGAGATTGTTGGTCATCTGGTCGGTGACGATCGCAAAGATGTGCAAGAGGGCCGCGTCGACGAGACCTTGGCGAGAGCCGAAGTGACCGTAGATGACACTGGTCGAGAGGTTGGTCTCTTGACAGATCTCGAGGATTCGCAGTTCGCTCTCGTCCACGTCCCAGAGTCGGCGAGCCGTAGCTTCGATCAATATCTCGCGCGTGGAGTGCCCGTTCGAAGAATCGCCCACTTTCCGAAATTACCCGCTGGTAAGCCCAACCGCGAGCCGAAACTTCGAATTGGGCAAAAGTTGTTATCAGCGACTTGGGGGGACAGCGTCGCCCGGCGCGGCGAACGAGCCCCTCAGGCCGTGGTCACGATCGGCGCGAGGCGTCGCCACGCGTCCATGGGGGCCGCGCCCGCGTCCGCGCCGAGTACTTGGAGACAGACGTGATCGGCCCCGGCGCTGCGATGGGCGTTGACGGCCTCGAGCACGGCGCCCTCGTCGCCGTGCACTACCATCGCCGCACAGAGCCGCTCGGAGCCGCCGCGCACGAAGTCGGCCTCGTCAAAGCCGAGGCGGCGCCAGCTATTGCGGTAGTTCTCCAGTCCGGTGTAGATCTCGAGGTGGGCGTGCGCCCGGCGCAGATACTCCTCACGGCTCTCGCCGAGCACGACGGCCTGCTCGACGCCGAGGAACTTATCGGCGAGCGTGGCCCGCGCCCGCGCCGTGTGCTCGGGGGTCACCAGGTAGGTGTGCGCGCCGTCACTCATCGCGCCCGCGAGTTTGAGCATGCGGGGCCCGAGGGCGGCGAGCACGCGCGCCACGCGCGTGGAACCTTCCGAGGCGAACATCGGCGCCTGGTCCATGGCGAGGAGGAACTCTTGCATTGTCGCGAGGGGCGCTCGATAGTCGTGCCCGCGCAGACGCTGCACCAAGGGTTCGTGCGAGACGCCCAGTCCCAGCACGAAGCGCCCGTCGTAGGCGGCGGTGAGGGTCTTGGCGCCGTTGGCGGCGGTCACGGCGTCGCGCCCCCAGATGTTGGCGATGCCCGTGGCGATCACCAGTGAGGTCGTGCCCGAGAGCAAGAGCGAGGCGCTGGTGAAGGCCTCACGCCCCCAGGCCTCGGGGAACCACAGGGCGGCGTAGCCGAGGGCTTCGAGCTCTCCGGCCATCTCGGCGCTGCGCTCGGGCGCTAGGGAGTCCTGGGCCATCGTCCACACGCCGACGGTCCCGCGAATCTTCTCCAGGGCTTCGGGCCAATCGCTCACGTCCTCGATGCTAGGGCGGCACGCGCGCGCGCGGAACCGTCAGAATGAGGAGGTGGCCTACTTCGTCGCGCTCGCCAGCGCCTTTTTGGTGGTGTCGGCGGCGACCGCACTTCGCCCGGGCCGACGGGGCCTCCTTGCGACCTTGGCCTACCCCGTGGGGTGGGCGGCCGGTGAACTGCCCGGTCAGGGAATCTTTCTCGAGGCGGTGCTGGTGGGCGTGCTCTGGTGGTGGGGCTGGCCCGTAACGCCCTGGCTGAGCATCGTGGTTCTCGTCGTGGCGAGTGTCGTCGTCGCGGAGAACCTCGTGTTGATCGGGATTCTTTTCTACTCGCGCAGAATCGTTCGTCGCGCCATGGCCCGCGCCCCCGATCGGCCGCTTTCGATTCCGCGTCCGCGCGACGACCTCTTTGGGCGTTGGTGGCGAACGGCCCTGCAGATCCCCTTTCACCCACGGGACATGCAGTTGCACCGCAACCTGGTCTATGGACCACTCGAGCGTCATCGCTTGGACGTATGGCGACTCTCGACGACGCCCTCGGACGCGCCGGTCATCTACTACCTGCACGGCGGGGCGTGGACCTTTGGCGACAAGCGCGAGCAGGGACGACCGATGTTGCACGAGTTCGTGCGCCGCGGCTGGGTGGTGGTGGCGAGCAACTACCGCCTCGCGCCGAGATATCCCTGGCCCGCGCAGATCGAGGACGCCACGAGGGCGCTCGGTTGGATCAAGCAGAACATCGCGACCTATGGCGGAAGTCCCGACCGGCTGGTCATCGCCGGCGGCTCGGCCGGGGGGCACCTGGCGGCGTTACTGGCCTTAAGTGCGAACGATCCCACCTGGCGACCCGAAGAGATGGTCGAGCTGGCGGACTGGCGCGTGCGCGGCGCGATGTCCTTCTACGGGGTGCTCGAGATGACCGGGGACGACGCGCACTGGCGCGGACTGGGGCGCGGGATTCGGATCTTGTTGGAGCGTCGGGTGGTCCAGGCGCCCTACCTCGGCCACGAGGCGCTCTATCGTTCGCTCTCGCCCTACGAGCGGATCTCGGTGGACTCGCCACCCTTCTTCGTCGTCCAGGGCGTGAACGACACGTTGGTAGAAGTGAACGTGGCCAGGGACTTCGTCGCCAAGTTTCGCGAGGTCGCTCTCGCTCCGATCTACTACGTGGAGTTGCCCTTCACTCAGCACGCCTTTGACGTCACCGCGAGTCCGCGCACCTCGGCCACGACCCGCGCCGCGGTCGCCTTCGCGGAGTCGGTCGCCACGCCCCGTCCGGCGTTGACGACGACGCTCGTGGCGAGCTACCAGGTTCCCCCGACGGGGCTCTTCGTGCACGTGGGCGAGGCGTGGCTCGAGGCCGCGGCGGCGGCGTCGCGGCTCGGTGCGCTCTTCGTCGTCACCTCAGACAATCCCTACTCCCAAGTGCAAGAGGCGCAGGTCAACGAGGCCCGCCGAAACGAACTACGTCGAACGTTGCGCGCACGGGGTGTGGACTTTGTCGAGAGCGTCGCGCGTGATCCCCGGGGACGCTGGCGTGACGAGGTCGGGGTGGCGCTGGTAGGGAGCTCTCGCGAGCTAGCGCGCGCTCTGGCGCGCACCTGGGATCAGTTCGCGTACTACGAGGTCACCCCCGAGGGGGTCAGCGTGCGCGACGCCCTTTCCGACGTGGAGTTGGTCTGAGGTGTTAGAGCGCCACCTCGAAGCTCAGTTCGTTGGCGTCGAGGACGATGAGTTCTTCGACGTGGCCCGCAGCCACGAGGTCGTTCGCGCCCTGGCGCAGGGCCGAGGCGAACTCCTCGGGGGCGTGCACGACGAGGCGAAGAACGCTCGCTCGCTGGGAGACCTTGGCGGTGCTCTTCTCGCGGCGAATCGCTTCGAGGGTCGCACAGAGCGGTTGGTAGATCGACCCGGGATCGACCGAGAGCGCGCCGAACTCTTCGATCGTCGGCCAGGGCGCTAAGTGCACCGAACTTTCGTGCCACCAGTGCCACACCTCTTCGGTGACGTAGGGCAAAAAGGGCGCCAGGAGCCGCTGGAGGACCGAGAGCGCGATCTTTAACGTCGCACGCGCCGAGGCGACGTCGGCCGGATCGCCCTCGCCGTAGGCGCGGATCTTGACCAGTTCGAGGTAGTCGTCACAGAACGACCAGAAGAACGACTCGACCCGTTCGAGGGCCCGGGCGTAGTCGTAGCGTTCAAAGGCACTCGTGGCCTCTTCGACGAGCTGGGCCAGGAGCGCCACGAGGTCCTGGTCGATCGCTGCAGTGACCTCACGGGACGTGAGGGCGCTCGAATCGTCCAGTCGGCCCAACACGAACTTCGACGCGTTGAGCACCTTGATCGACAGGCGCCGACCGATCTTCATCTGCGCTTCGTCGATGGCGGTGTCGGCGCCGGGACGACCGGACGCCGCCCAGTAGCGCAGCGCGTCGGCGCCGTGTTGTTCGAGCAGCGGCAGGGGGGTCACCACGTTGCCCTTGGACTTACTCATCTTCTTGCGATTGGGGTCGAGCACCCAGCCCGAGATCAGCGCGTTCTTAAAGGGCAGGCAGTGGTGTTGGAAGTCGCTGCGTACGATCGTGGCGAAGAGCCACGTGCGAATGATCTCGTGGGCCTGGAGGCGAAGGTCCATGGGAAAGACGTGCTCGAAGAGCTCGGTGCCCCAGCGCCCGGCGATCTGGGGGGAGAGCGAACTCGTGGCCCAGGTGTCCATGACGTCGGCGTCACCCACGAAGCCCTCGGGCTGGAGGCGCTGGGACTCTTGGTAGCCAGCGGGCACGTCGCTCGAGGGGTCGATGGGCAGTTGGTTCAGCGACGGCACCAACGGTTGGTCGAAGTCGGTCTCGCCGCTCGCGTCAAGGGGGTACCACACCGGCAGGGGCACCCCGAAGAAGCGCTGGCGTGAGATGTTCCAGTCCAGGTTCAGCCCCTCGACCCAGGAGCGGTAGCGGTGTCGCATGTAGTCGGGGTAGAACGCCAACTCCTCACCCCGGCGCAAGAGCTCCTCGCGGTGCTCGAGGGTCTTCACGAACCACTGTCGCGACGTGACGATCTCGAGGGGCCGTTCGCCCCGTTCGTAGAACTTGACCGGGTGGGTGATGGCGCGCGGCTCGCCCACGAGCGCGCCCGAGGCGCGCAGCGCCTCGACGACGGTGGCGCGGGCCTGGTTGACGGTCTTACCTTCAATTTCGCGGTAGAGCGCGTTGGCGCGGGCGGCGTCGCGTGAGGGGAACGCGTCGGTGCCGAATTCGGCCGGCAAGAACCGACCGTCACGGCCGATCAGCGCGCGCGTGGGGAGTTTTAAGTCGCGCCACCACACCACGTCGGTGGTGTCGCCGAAGGTGCAGATCATCGCCACGCCCGAGCCCTTCTCGGGGTCGGCCAGCTCGTGCGCGAGAATCGGCACCTCGACCTTAAAGAGCGGCGTCACGACCAAGGTGTTGAACAGCTCCTTAAAGCGCTCGTCGTCGGGGTGCGCCACGAGCGCGACACAGCTCGCCAACATCTCGGGGCGCGTCGTCTCGATCTCGAGGGTCCCGGTGCCGCTCGCGCGAGCAAAGGCGACGCGGTGATAGGTGCCGGGACGTTCACGGTCCTCGAGCTCGGCCTGGGAGACGGCAGTTCGATAGTCCACGTCCCAGAGCGTGGGCGCCACGCTCGAGTAGACCTCGTTCCGCGCCAGCATCTCAAGAAAGCCGCGCTGGGAGACGGCCTGGGCCTCGGTGGAGATGGTCGTGTACTCGAGGCTCCAGTCGACGCTGATGCCTAAGAAGCGCCACAGCGTCTTGAAGGCCTCTTCGTCGACGGCGGTGAGCCCGTGACAGAGCTCGACGAAGTTCTTGCGCGAGATCGAGATTTTCTGTTCCGCGGGCTCGGTCGGCGGCTCGAAATCGGGGTCGTAAGGCAGCGCGGGGTCGCAGCGAACCCCGTAGAAGTTCTCGACGCGCCGCTCGGTGGGCAGTCCGTTGTCGTCCCAGCCCATGGGGTAGAAGACGTCCTTGCCACGCATGCGCCAAAAGCGTGCCATGAGGTCGCCCTGGGTGTAGCTAAAGACGTGCCCGATGTGCAGCTCGCCCGAGACGGTCGGTGGGGGGGTGTCGATGCTGTAGACGCTCTCGCGGCTGGCCGCACGGTTAAAGCGGTAGGTGGCCTCATCGTCCCAGCGCGCCAGCCACGTCGCTTCGAGGCCGTCCACGGAGGGCTTTTCGGGCACGGTGTAGGGCGAGGGCGTGGAGGCGTCAGGCATGGTTGGCGTAGTTTAGAACAGTGATTCGCCTCTACGACACGGCCCGCGGTGAGGTTCGTGACCTCAGCCTGCGCACGCCCGGGCAGGTCTCGATGTACGTCTGCGGGCCGACGGTGGACAACCTGCCGCACCTGGGCCACGGTCGCTTCACGCTGGTCTGGGACGTCGCTCGGCGATGGTTCACCTTCCAGGGTCTGAGCGTGCACTACGTCATGAACATCACCGACGTCGACGACAAGATCATCACCCGCGCGCGGCGTGAGTCGAGGAGCGAGACCGACGTCGCCGCGGAGTTCGAAGCGCAGTGGTGGGACGCGATGGATCGCCTGGGCGTCGTTCGCCCCGACGACTCGCCGCACGCGACGGACTATGTGCCAGAGATGGTTGAGCTCATCGCGTCGTTCGTAGAGCGCGACGTCGCCTACGTGACGAGCGACGGGGTCTACTTTGACGTCGCCACCGTGCCCGACTACGGCCTGCTCGCCGGCCAGCCCCTGGGAAGCCTTCGCGCGGGCGCACGGGTCGAGGAGAACGACGAGAAGCGTTCGCCACTCGACTTTGCCCTGTGGAAGAACGTCAAGCCCGACGAGCCGAGCTGGCCGGCGCCCTTTGGCGAGGGCCGACCGGGTTGGCACACCGAGTGTGTGGTGATGTCGCTCGGTCTCTTAGGTGAGGGTTTTGATCTGCACTGTGGCGGCCTCGACCTTAAGTTTCCTCACCACGAAAACGAACGCGCCCAGGCCGAGGCCGCGCATCGAGCCTTCGCGCGCCACTGGGCCCATAACGGCTGGGTGATGGTGGGCGACGACAAGATGAGTAAGTCGCTCGGGAACTTTACGTCCTTGACGGATCTTCTTGAAAAGACCGACCCTCGGGCCTATCGACTTCTGGTGCTGCGCTCGCACTACCGCTCGCCCATTGATATTTCACCCTCGTCGATCGCCGACGCCGAGCGTGCCCTGGAGCGTCTTGACGCGTTGGCCCGGCGCTTCGATCTGCCCGAATTGGGCGGGGACCACTTCGAGCTCGCCTCGAGCCAACCGTGGGCTGAAGAGTCGCTCGAACTCTACGAGCGCGTGGTGGCGTACATGAACGACGACCTCAACACGCCCCTCGCCGTGGCCGGACTCTTTGACGCGCTGAGCGCCGCCAACGCCAGTGCCGACGAAGGGCATCTCGCCTCGGCACGTCGACTGGCCCAGGCCATCAACTCGCTCTTTGGCGCGATGGGCCTCGCGTTACTTGCCAGTAGTCACCCGATTGACGAGGCCGCCGGGCAGCTCGTGAGGGAGCGCGACGCCGCCCGAGCGGCGGGGAACTGGGCGGATGCCGACCGGCTGCGCCAAGAACTGGTGGTGCGGGGCTGGATTGTCGAAGACGGCGTCTCGGGAACCGTCATTCGCCGCCCCTAAGACTTCTCGTTCTCTAAGGCAAATACCAAGTAACCTTGATGGTGAGGTTGCCGTTGTGGTTCCCTCCCAAAACCGGAGTTCCGGAAGTAAAAGTAATAAGGAGGCCCATAGTGGCTGCAGGAACCGTTAAGTGGTTCAACGACGAGAAGGGTTGGGGATTCATCGCTGTCGATGGCCAACCGGACGTCTTTGTTCACTACTCGGAGATTCAAGGTGACGGGCGAAAGACGCTCGTGGAAGGACAGGCCGTCGAGTTCGATATCGAACCGGGCGATCGTGGTCCCTTAGCCAAGCGCGTCGTTCTTAACTAACGACCACTCTTCGCAGTTAACAACCGCCGCCTTCGGGCGGCGGTTGTTTTTTTGTGCCCGAGCGGACCCTGGGGTACCTTTGGTTACCGGCAAGTAAGTATTCCAGCGCGAGGTGAGGCAATGAGCGACTTTTCCATGGATCTCAACGAGGACCAGGTTACGCTGCGCGAGTGGTTGCACGGCTTTGCGGTGCAGCAGATGCGCCCGATTGCGGCCGAGTGGGACGAGCGCGAAGAGACGCCGTGGCCCTTCATTGAAGAGGCCGCCAAGCTCGGGGTGTACGGACTCGACTTCATGATGAACGCCTTTAAGGACCCGACCGGTCTGTCGATGATGATCGCCCTGGAGGAACTGGCCTGGGGCGACGCCGGGCTGTGCATGGCGTTGATGGGTACGACGCTCGGCGTGGCGGCCATTGTCGCGAACGGCACGCCCGAGCAGCAGATGGAGTGGGTACCCCAATGCTTTGGCACACCCGAGGACATCAAACTCGCGGCCTTTGGCGTCTCGGAACCCGACGCCGGCAGCGACGTCTCCTCGCTGCGCACCCGCGCCATTTACGACGAGAGCGCCGACGAGTGGACCCTGAACGGCACGAAGACCTGGANNCAGAAGTTCAAGAAGATGGGCATCCGCGCGAGCCACACCGCCGAGGTCGTCCTCGAAAACTGCCGGGTACCGGGCGCCTGCCTCTTGGGCGGAAAAGAGAAGTTGGACGAGAAGTTGGCGCACGTGCGCGAGGGCAAACGGTCCTCGGGCCAGGCCGCGATGGCGACCTTTGAAGCCACCCGCCCGGCGGTGGGGGCCCAGGCGCTGGGCATCGCACGCGCGGCCTACGAGTACTCACTCGACTACGCCAAGGAACGTAAGCAGTTCGGTCGGGCCATCATCGAGAATCAGGCCATCGCCTTCAAACTAGCCAACATGAAGATGAGCATCGACGCGGCGCGTTTACTGGTGTGGCGCGCCAGTTGGATGGCCGCCACGCGCAAGCCCTTTACCAGCGGCGAGGGGTCAATGTCCAAGCTCTTCGCGGGTGAGACCGCGGTTCATGTCACCGAAGAGGCGATTCAGATCCTCGGCGGGTACGGCTACGTGCGCGAGTACCCGGTGGAGCGTTGGCATCGCGACTCGAAGATCTACACCATCTTTGAAGGAACCAGTGAGATCCAACGTTTGATCATCGCACGCGCCATATCGGGAGTGCACATTCGTTGAGGAATAGTGCGATGGGTCGTCGGCCGCTAGACCCGTCGATTTCCTCGACACACGGTCGGATTAGCGTCGCAGTATCAGGCGACGTCGTTCGTCGCGATTGGCCCGCCTTGGTCAATGGCCTTCTAGCACGAAGCGTCACGATCCGCGGGCGGGCTAATGTCGGGCCCCGACACCAGAGGTCTGCCACCAGCGGGCAAGTCGACCTCTTCAAGGGTCACCAGAATTGGCAGTGGCCTGGCTACCCGAACGGTCAATCGCTCGGGGTAGTAACGAAGCGAATCGACCAGATCGCCGACGAGGAGATCATCGACACGTCGACGCAGCCCTTGCGCGGAATCCTCGACCTGCGGCGCAGCGTCGAGAACTAGGCCAACGTGACCTAGCGGCTCGGGGAGGCGCTCACGCCGTCGACCAGCGAGAGGAAGTCCTCGTCCTCTTGAGCGGTATGCAACTTCAAGATTGCGTGCAGACCGTACAGTAAGGCGCGAAGCTCGGTAATATCCGCGCCATCGACCCCATCGGGTTCGATGTCCTCGAGCAATTGGCCGAGTATGCGGATCTGGTGCTTGATCTCAACGTGGGCCCGGCTCATGGCGGTAGCGAGGTTCCGCTCGCCCGTGATTCGACCCAACTCCGGATAGAGTTCGCGCTCTTCAGCCTGCTCGTGGGGTAGGACCTCGGTGATCAGCACTTCATACTGGTGAGCTACCGCGGCGAGGGCCGATCGAGTGTCCATGGCGCCCAGTTGGTCGGCCACCTCGCGCAGCTCCGCGATGTCGGCGCGTATCGAGAGGTGTTCCTCCCAGAACCTTTTCGTGAGCGTGGCATCCTCGTCGCTCAGGCGGGCGCGATTTGGTGTGTCGCGCAGTGCTCTCAGCGCATTGAGGATCGCCGCTACGTCGATGACCTCTTGGAGTACTGCACCGTCGACTGCTGGCAGCAACCCGGCCGCTGCGGCAGCCATGGCCACTAGCGACATCGCCATTCCTGCAATTACGCTCTGGCGCGCGATGCGCACCGTGCGCTTGGCGAGCGAGATCGCCTCGCCAAGTCGATCGATCGTGTCGACCGTTAGCACGACGTCGGCCGCTTCGGTCGCTGCCGTCGAGCCCCTGGTGCCCATCGCGACGCCGACGTCGGCTAGGGCGAGTGCGGGTGCGTCGTTGATGCCGTCGCCAATCATGATGGTCGGTGCGGACGCCGACTCGATGCGAACGATGTCGAGCTTATCGGCGGGAGTGCGCTCGGCTAGAACGTCGTCCACGCCGATGACGGCCCCCACGGTCTCGGCGACCTCGCGTCGATCTCCCGAGACCATGACAATTCGTGACACGCCGTCGCGGCGCAGAGCGCGTATGGTTCGTGGCGCCTCGAGCCTCAGAGGATCCTCGAGAACGAGGACGCCGGCGGGCTCGTCGTCCAGGGAAACGACGACGGTGAGCGAGCCGTTCAGGCGGGCGCGGCGCAGCGTGGACTTGGCCCACGCCGGCGTAGCGCGAACGCCGGTCCACGTGGCGTGCCCGACTGAGACCCGATGGCCCGCCACCGTGCCGGAAATCCCTTCTCCGAGTACCTCACGCACGTCGAGAGGAACCACGAGGGCCAACTTCTTCTCCAGCGCCGCCTGGACGATCGCGCTCGCGAGCACGTGGGGTGACACTTGGTCCAGTGACGCGGCCGAACTGAGGATCTCGTCAGGATCGAGGGCTCCCGCGGCAACGATGTCCACCACTCGCGGCCTGCCCTGGGTCAAGGTGCCGGTCTTGTCCATCAGCACGGTGGTGCATTGGGCCAGGCGTTCGAGAACCGCGCCGCCCTTGACCACGATCCCCCGTCGGGCGGCGCGCGAGAGCCCTGAAACGAATGCTGCGGGCGCTGCGAGTATGAGGGGGCACGGTGTGGCCACCACGAGCAGGGCGACTGCGCGATCCGCTCCCCCCAGCATCCACGCCAGCGCGGCCCCCACCAAGGTCAGCGCGAGGAAGCCGAGAGCGTAGCGGTCGGCTAGTCGCACGAATGGCGGCTGGGACGACTCGGCCTCGCTCACCAGGCGCACGATGCCCGAATAGGTGCTGTCGGCACTGGTGGTGGTCGCGCGCATGTCGAAGGGCGCGCCGGCGTTGAGCGTGCCGCTTCGCACGTCTTCGCCACGTAATCTCTCGACTGGCAGTGACTCGCCGGTGAGGGCCGACTCGTCCAGCGTCGCCGACGCCGACGAGATCATCCCGTCCACCGGCACCAGTTCTCCGGTGGCGACCATGAGCAGGTCGCCGGGCATCACCTCAACCAATTCGAGGGTCACTAGTTGATCGTCGCGGTGCAGGTGAGCGAAGTGAGGGGCTCGCTCGAGTAGAGCCTGCAGGTCACGTCGAGCTTGGCCCGCCGCCCACATCTCGAGGGCCCCGCCACTGGAGAGCATGACGCTGACCACGGCGGCGGCGAGGAACTCACGTACCCATAGCGCGCCCGACAGTGCGAGCAGGGCGATGATGTCCACGCCCAGTTGGCCGCGACGAAGGCTACGCGCGGTGGACACGAGTGAGAAGGCGATGCCGATGGCGCCGGACACGATCCAGGCAACATCGCCCGGCCCGGATTGTGACGCGACGTGCAGGACCGCACCCACGAGCAGGCAAATAGTCACCAACGCCAGGGTCACGAAGGGTAGGCGGCGCCCGCCCGCGGGTGTCGCCGCTTTCGACGTGGGAGGGGACATCTCTTTATCTTGGCGCACGCAAAATGCGAAGGGTAGGGTCCAAAGTCATTTCGTTTCGCCAATGTGGTGAATCGTTGACTTCGCCCGAGGGTCGTGCGGCGACGATGTCAGCCGCAAGTACCGTGAGCCGTGACCCGCAACTCGCTAGCCTCTTCCCGCGAAGACCGGCAGGGCTTGGGTAACCACCAAGTGCGCTAGCCGAGGTTCGGATCTAGGACATGGCGATGGTGGTGACAATATGCCTTCTCTCTATTGGTGACTGACGAACGCAACTCCTAACCTCGAACTTTCGCAAGACCGAACGGTGAGGTTTGAAGCGTGTGCGGCCGGAGGACTGTGGGCAACATGGACAAGGGTAGACGCAACAATCACTGAGTTGACCGTCACTGTTCGAACGACGCCGAGAGCCGACCGAGGGCTAGCGCCGACGAATCGTGCGAACTTCGATTCCTTCATCCGATTGGTGGAGAGAGTTCGCCTGACACGTTCGTCCAGCGATCAACGCTTCGATTTGACCGGCGGTTCAAACTGAGTGGTTGACGCGGTGCTCGGCGCTCAGACGCTTGGCACAGCTCGGTATTAGGGCAGACCATCAGAATTTGAATGAAGAGTGACCACCAGTCACGCCGCCCAGTCGCGAGGTAAGCCACCACCTGCCAAGACAGCGCCGTCGGGGTCCCGGCCGAGACGTCGCGAAATCACCCACCACGTGATCATCAGCGCCATGCCGGCGATGCCGATGAGAAGGGTGGCTGCGAGAATTTCGGTTGGCAGTCGCAGCGCGAAGAACGATCGAACCGCGGCAATAGGAAACAACAGGACGAAGCCCGCGGTCACCGCTGCAACAAGCAGTGCTCGACGCCAGGTCAATGGCAGTGCGACGAGCACCAGCACCGTGAGGCTGAGCATGAGCGCGACGAGCGTGGCGCCCGTGCGCTGTTCTACAAGCGAGAGGTTATTGGACCGAGCCAACGCGTAAGCGGCGAAGATCGAGGCCGCCACGATGAGCCCGGTCGGGAATGCAAAGTGCAGAACCCGGTCGACGAATCCGGGCGTGTAGCGGCGTAGGTTCGGTGCGAGCGCCAGGAAGAACGTGGGAATGCCAATCGTCAGGGTATCGATGACGGTGAGATGGCGAGGTAGAAAAGGGTAGGGCCACAGGAGGACGCTGACCGTTACGGCGAGCGTCGTCGCCCAGACTGTCTTAGCGATGAAGATGTTCGCGACTCGCTCGATGTTGGCGGTGACCCTGCGACCCGCCGCGACGACCTCGGGCAACGTTTCAAAGCACCCGTCGAGCAGGACAATCTGGGCGACCGCCCTCGTGGCCGGTGCACCGGAGCCCATGGCGATGCCAATATCGGCGAGCTTGAGGGCCAAGGCGTCATTAACGCCGTCGCCCGTCATGGCTACCGTGTGGCCCTTCGCCTGCAGCGCGGTGACCATGGCCTGCTTCTGACGGGGCGTCACTCGACCGAAGACGGAGCGCTCCTCGAGAATCCTCCCGAGGGCGTCGGTGTCCTCGGGTAGGTCGCGAGCGTCCACGGGCCGGCCCGCGTCCGCCAAACCGACCCGTGTCGCGATGGCCCCGACGGTGAGGGGGTGGTCACCTGAGATCACCTTGGTGGCGACGCCCTGCTTGGCGAAGTAGGCGAGCGTCGATGCCGCGTCGTCGCGGACCTGCTCGGCGAAGAGCACGAACGCGGCCGCGTGCACGTCGAGGGGCAACGTATCGCCCTCGAGGCGGCCGTCGCTGTGGGCCAGCACCAGGACCCGCTGGCCGGTCGCCGCAAACTCTTCGGCCCGCTTGAGCGTCGGCTCGTCGCCTACGAGCAGCACCATTTCCGGTGCACCGAGAACCCAGGTGCCGTAGTGGCCGAAGCTCGCTGCACTCCACTTGCGCGCCGATGAGAAGGGGACCGATCCGTCGCGAGTCCAGCCATCGGCAAGCGGGAAGGCCCGCCCGATCGCCCCCAGAGTCGCGTTGGCGTTCTCGTCATGCGCCAGCGCCCCGAGAGCAGCTTCGACGGGCAACGGGTCTCCGACCAGCTCGATGCGGTCCAAGACGATGGACCCGTCGGTGAGCGTCCCGGTCTTGTCGAAGCACACGACGTCGACGCGAGCGAGCACCTCGATCGCAGGGAGCTCCTGGACCAGTACGTTTCTCCGGGCCAGCGACACCGCCGCCACCGCAAAGGCGATGCTCGTTAGGAGGATGAGACCTTGGGGAACCATGCCGACGAGTCCGGCGACGGTACCGCTGACGGCGTCCGTGACGCTCTCCTTTGCGTGCAGCTGACTGACGAGCAGTATCACCCCGATCGGGAAAATCGCCCAGGTCACGTACCGTAGGATGCGGTTGATGCCGTCGATCAGCTCGGAGCGCGCCGGGGTGAAGCGTCGTGCGTCGATGGTGAGTCTGCGGGCATAGGCGTTAGCGCCCACCGCGGTCGCCTGGTACCGACCCGCTCCCGCAACGACGAAGCTCCCAGAGAGCACCTGCTCACCCAGGCTCTTGTCGACCGGCTCGGCCTCACCGGTGAGCAGCGATTCATCAACCTGGAGCCCAGCGGTCGCTCGGACGATCCCATCGGCCACGATCTGGTCACCCGTACGCAGGCTGACCAGATCATCGAGCACGACCGCGTCGATCGGGACTTTCTTCTCGGTGCCGTCGCGAACGACGCTGGTGCATGGTGCGCTGAGCACGGCGAGGTGATCGAGGGTGCGTTTCGCTCGTAACTCCTGCACGATCCCGATGAGGGCATTGGCGACCAATACGATGCCGAATAGTGCATCCTGCAATTGACCCACCGCGACGATTGCGATGAACAGCGTGCCGAGAAGGAGGTTGAACCGGGTAAAGATGTTGGCCCGGAGAATCTCGCCAACTGATCGGCTCGTGCGCTCGCCACCGACGTTGTTCTGCCCCATGGCGACCCGCGCGGCGACCTCGTCGGCACTGAGGCCCGTGGGCCCCGTCTGCGCGATGGCGCCGCTGCCAGCAGCATCGGTCGAGGGATCCTGGGCGCGACCGTCCTTCATGTCACCGGGCGAAACAGGAAGAACTCAGACTTACCCTGGATGGGTGCGCTATCCATCGCTTCGGCGTTGGTCATCGAATCAGCACCCGTATCGCGCTTTCGGTCCAGACATTGTCTCGTCGCGACCGACTTAACGTTCATTGATGAGATCGAGAACGGGCTGCGCCTCGCCCACCACCCAGGTCGCCATCGCGTAGCGCGCGATATGAAATGCTTCGGGTAACTTCGCGGAATCGATCGACTGAACACGGGCCTTGTTGGTCATCGCCACCACGCATGCGTGGTTCGACGCCGCCAGAGCGACGGCGAGGTAGATGAGGGGGCTCACCTGCAACGTCAATCACTTTCCGAAGTTTACTTACTTGAAGAAGCCCTACTGAGATCAAATGATCGAGACTGCGATCCTCTAGTTGGCTAATCTCCAGTGCGAGGTTGCGCTCGGTTCTAACAACGTGGGGCGAGATGGCCCTTTTCTGATCGTTCATTGGTGTGGACTCACACTTCGTGGGTCCATACTTTGAACAAGATACCTTTGATCTGATTGCGTACAGTAAGGTTCTGCTCTGCAAGTTTCGGCGACAAAAGAGAGCGGTTTCGATGTCAATCACCCACCGGTCGTTGAAGACCAATGGGATCTCCCTCCACATTGCCGAGGCGGGTGAGGGACCGCTCGTCGTGTTGCTGCACGGATTTCCCGAACTGTGGTACTCCTATCGCCACCAGCTAGAAGCACTAGCCGCCGCGGGCTACCACGCCGTCGCCCCGGACCAGCGCGGCTACGGACGTTTCGACGCCCCCGAGGAGATTCGCCGCTACTCGCTGCTTCACTTGGCCGGCGACGTGGTCGGCTTGATTGGGTCGCTCGGCGAAGCGCGTTGCGTCGTCGTCGGCCATGACTGGGGCTCGCCCGTGGCCTCCACGGTGGGTCTGTTCCGGCCCGATTTGGTGAAGGGGGTGGCGCTACTCAGCGTGCCGTACGCGCCACGGGGCGACCAGGACTCACTCACCGGACTGACCAAGCGGCTCGGACCCGACAACTACCAGGTGTTCTTCCAGGAACCGGGCGTGGCCGAGGCGGCCCTCGGGGCCGACGTTCGAAAGACGATCATCGACACCCTCGTCGGACTGTCCGGCGACGCGCCGTCCGTCGCCACGCTTGGCGGCCGTGACGCAGTGGTCGGCTCGCTCGGCGCGAGCGACACCGGGATGCCAAAGTGGCTGACCGAAGAAGACGTCGACTACTTCACTGGTGAGTTCCAACGAACGGGCTTTCGCGGGGGACTCAACTGGTATCGCAACTCTCTTATGAACTGGGAGCTCATGGCGCCATGGCACCACGCCCCGCTTCGCCAGCCCTCTCTGTACGTGGGAGGCGACCGAGACCCCGTCGTGAACTGGCCAGGCTTTCGCGAATACATCGCCGTGCTGGGCGAGACGGCGATGCCCAATCTCACCCGGGCCGTGATTCTCGAAGGCTGCGGGCACTGGACCCAGCAGGAACGTCCCGACGAGGTCAATGGGCTTTTGTTGGAGTTCCTCGCGGGGATCGTGGACTAGTTGTACTGCCGATTCGGTGAACCCCGCGGTCTTGCCTTGGACTATTTCCGAGATTTTGATTCTTGGCGACGCCCGTGGGCGGTGAAAGATCGTCGTGCCGTGCCCCCCCGACGGACTAAGGAGTGGCGGCGTTCGTGAGAATTGTCACCTTGTGCACGGGTAATGTCGCTCGTTCGGTGATGTTGGGTTACATGTTGACCACTCTCGCCAAAGCCAATGGCTATGACTGGCAGATTCGCACTGCGGGCACCCACGTTGTCGAAGGAAGTGCGATGAGCGCGCGCACCCGAAACGCCCTTCTCGCCCTCGACGACGTTGGGGAGCACCACTACGGTGCTCATCGAAGTCATCAACTTTCGGGTGACGACGTCGCGTGGGCCGACGTGATCTTGACCAGTGAAGCCAACCAGGTGACCTTCGTTCGAACCACCTTTCCCCCCGGCACACCAAAAACGGTGTTGCTCCGCCAATTCCTTCGCGACGCACCTCTCGACGTGCCCTTGGAAGATCAACTCCACGTCGTCGCCTCGCAACCACCGTTAGCGGACTTTGACGTCGAGGACCCCGCGGGCGGAGATCAAGCGGTGTACGACGCGTGCGCCTCTGCGCTCTGGGAGATGGCCCAGGTCTTTTCGACGATCGTGGCCGACGAAGGAGAGGTTTAATCCAGTTCGACGGTGCGCAGCCCACCCCACGCGAGGGTGGCGCTTCTTGCGGCGAGCCGTTCGGCGACGCCCGGTCGGGGTGGGGGCCAACCCCTACCCTCTTGTTGGATCAGCCACGCGGTCGCGGCGCCTTCGGCGATGCCCACCACGCCCGCCGCCAGTTGGCGCCGGTGATCGGGCTTGATGCGTACGGCGATGAGCGGCTCCAAGAACGATACGAGACCGAGTTCCACGTTTCGGAGATCGCCTTTGGTCTCGCCTTCGTGGGAGTGAATAAAGAGAATACGAAAGGCGTCGGTCTCGCTGACGACCATATCGAAATAGACGCGAAAGGCGACCTCAATCTTGGCCCGAGGCGATTCAACTTCGGCGACGGCGTCGCGCAGAGAGGTGAGTAGTTTCCCCGCCGTTTGGTTCACGATCTCGCGGTAGAGCTCGGTTTTGGACTCAAAGTACTGATAGAGAATGGGCTTGGTGAAGCCGGCCTCTTTGGCGATGTCGTCCATCGTGGTCGCCTGGAATCCCCGTTCGGCGAAGGTGGATCTCGCGACCAAAAGAAGTTGTTCGCGTCGCTCGCCGTGGGCATCGCGTTCGGTCTGGGGAGATCGCTCGTCGTTAATGACCATTGGCGAAAGCCTAACCGCCTTCAGTTGACGCCTATTGCCCCAAGCAGGGTGGTTAAACGTGAGGGCAGTTCGGCGACGTTGAAGTGCTGACGGGCGAGAGCGATATTTCGCTCGAAGAGTTGGCTATCGGGGTTGTTGAGAAATGAGGCGATGTTTTCAATGTCGTCGAGGTCAAAGAATTGAAAACCGAACGATCGAATCTCGCGCAACACCGGGTAGGGGTACACGGCGAGCGGACGGCGATGCGTCACTGATTCCAGCACCGGATTGCCGAACCCTTCCCAGGTTGAAGAGAGGGTGACCAGGTCACTCGCGGCGTAGGCGTCGTGCACGTCGAACCCGTGCGGTAGGCCCTGTAGCACCGGCACTCCGGCGGTTTCGAATAACTGCTCGAGGGTCGGGCCGTAGCCGTCCTCGGCCGGTCCCAGCAGCCAGAGCGTGGCGTTGAGGGCCGCGGCGAGTTCGAGCGCGCCCGCCACGTTCTTTCGAGGAATCGCGCGCGTGGGCAGTAGGACGAGGCGTTCACCATCAGCGCCTACTGCCTGGCGGGTCAGTTCGCGCCGTCCCGCAGGCGGATCACAGTCGAAGGAGTTGCGAATGGTCACGGCGTCAATGCCGCGCTCGGAGAGCTGAAGGCGTGAGAGATCGTTGATGGTCACGTGATGCCACGTGGCCTGGTCGCGCGGTCCTTCGAAGCCTTGCCACTGCACGCGTTGCCATGGCAGGTCGTGGTGACGATAGAGAGCGTGACGTCCGTTGAGGGCCCGGTAGAGCACGTCGCGGGCCGCGACGTTGAGGGGGAGAGAGACGAGGTTCTCGACGATGACGAGATCGGTGTCGGCCACTACGCGTGAAATGGCGTCGAGCGATGGCGCCGTCGTCGCGCCAATCGCGAGTTCGGGCATCACCACGTCCGCGTCGCCCTCGCCGGCCAGGGTCGAGACGCGGTGGCCGAGTTCTTTGAACGCGTCGATCCACTTCTGCGCTTCAATGCTCACGCCGTCGTGCGCGCCCAGGCGAAAACTCACCACGATGAGGTCGGCCACCAAGCCAGGCTAGGGCGAGGGGTCACATTTGCTCAGTAGTAGAGTTGTTCGCGGTAGTGACAGCCGTCAGTGCCGTTGCTGTGGAGGAACCTCGGTGGCCAAACGCGCGCTGATAACCGGCATTACCGGTCAAGACGGTTCCTATCTCGCCGATCTTCTGCTCAGCGAAGGTTATGAAGTGATCGGTCTCATGCGGCGAAGTTCGACCGTCAACATCGAGCGCATCAGTCATATTCAAGAGCGACTGACCTTGGTGTCGGGCGATCTGATGGACGAAGTGTCCTTGATCAACGTGCTGCGCGACTATCACCCGAGCGAGGTCTACAACCTGGCCGCGCAGAGCTTCGTCCAGGCCAGCTGGGCGCAACCGGTCTTGACCGGGGAAGCGACGGCGCTCGGCGTCACCCGGCTCCTCGACGCGATTCGCATCGTGGACCCCGAGATCCGCTTCTACCAAGCCAGCTCGTCGGAGATGTTCGGGCGGGTCAAGACGGTGCCACAAGATGAGAACACCTCGTTCTATCCCCGCAGCCCCTACGGCGTGGCGAAGGTCTACGGCCACTGGATTACCGTGAACTACCGCGAGAGCTACGGGCTGCACGCCTCGAGCGGCATACTGTTCAACCACGAATCGCCTCGCCGGGGGATCGAGTTCGTCACTCGAAAGGTCACCCACGGGGTCGCGCGCATCAAGGCCGGACTGGATAGCGAGCTGCGTCTGGGCAATCTTGAGGCCCAGCGCGACTGGGGTTACGCCGAAGATTACGTGCGCGCGATGTGGCTCATGCTCCAACGCGACACTCCGGGGGACTTCGTTGTCGCGACCGGTACGACGCATTCCGTACGAGAACTCTGCGAAGTGGCCTTTCGCATGGCCGCACTGAACTACGAAGAGTTCGTGCGGATCGATCAGAGCTTCATTCGACCGGCCGAAGTGGATCTGTTGGTGGGCGACGCGACCAAGGCGCGCGACGTCCTGGGCTGGAAGTGCGAGACGGACTTTTACGCGCTGATCGAAATGATGGTCGATGCCGACCTCAAAGCGCTCCAGCGTTAACTCGTCTCGATGACCAGCAGTCCCACCTCGATGGTGACGCTGCGTGACGCGGTCGTACTCGTCGGGGGCTTTCCACTCCTCAGTGGCCTGAACCTAGAACTCGAGGCCGGAACGTTGAGCGTGGTCACCGGCGCCAACGGCGCCGGCAAAACGAGCCTGCTACGGCTCATCGGAGGATTGGTGGGGCTGACGAGCGGCTCGGGTCGAGTCAGCGACATCGACCTGGCGACCGGCGACCTGCGCGAACTGCGTCGCCGCGTGGGTTGGCTCGGCCACGAGGGTTCGTTCTACGACGACTTGAGCGCCAACGAGAATCTCGCCTTCGCCGCCAAGGCGCTCGCGCGTCCGACCAACGAGATCGCCGGTGTCCTCGATCGAGTCGGGCTGACCAGTCGCGCGTCCATGCCGGCGAAACTACTGAGTGCTGGCCAGCGTCGCCGACTCGGCTTGGCCTGGATCCTCTTACGCCGTCCGGCACTGTGGCTGCTCGACGAGCCCTACGCCTCGCTCGACGACGAAGGGCGCACGTTCTTCGATCAGCTCGTCGGTGACGTCGTCGAGAGTGGCGCCACGGTACTCGTGAGTGCGCACGACCCTCTTCGATCGTCCACTCTTCACCCGCGCACGCTGACCTTGGCGGGCGGACTCGTGGTGGGGGACCGGTCGTGATTCGTACCGCACTCTTAGTGGCCGGAAAAGACCTGCGCATCGAACGGCGATCGCGGGTTCTGCTCTGGCAGGTGCTGCCCTTTGGCGTCATGGGGCTGGTGTTGAGCGGTCTCGCGCTGGGTCCCACGCACGCCGGACACTCCAGCGCCGGCCCGGGACTGTTCTATTTGGTCATGCTGCTTGTCACGCTCTTGATGATCAATCGCAGTCGGGTGATTGAGGGTTCTGTCGGCACACGGACCTCCGTGGCGACCCTGGGGCTCGATCCGGCGGGCGTCTTTTTAGGCAAGGCCCTGGCGCTCGCGGTGGAGCTGTGGGTGACCGGCGCAGTCTTGCTCGCCGGTGCGGTGCTGGTCCTGCACACCGCCCTCGTGGGGACGTTGCAGGCGCTGCCGAGCGTGGTGGTGATACTCGCGGCCTTGGCGGCGGCGGGTACGCTCTACGGTGCGTTGAGTGGCGGCGGGCAAGGTCCCGCGACGTTGTTGCCGGTCTTGTCGCTGCCGGCCTTCGCGCCACTACTTATTGCCGGCGAGCGATCCTTTAGCGCGTCCTTGCACGGTGGGGGGTTGTGGCAGTGGTGGGTCATCTCGATCGTCGCGCTGGCCGCCTACCTGGCCGTCGGCATTCTCCTTTACGGTGTTCTAGAGGATTCATGATGAAACTGCTCTCCCAACGCCTGCTCGGACCGGTCACGCTCGCGCTGTTGGGCCTGACGTTCTGGTTGGGCCTCTGGGTCACGCCGCCGGACAAGGCCCAGGGCAACCTGGCGCGCCTGGTCTACGTCCATCCGGCCGTCGCCTGGGTCGCGCTCTACGTCTCCTTTGGCACGGCCACCATCGCCAGTGCGCTCTATCTCTGGCAACGAACGAGGTCGATGGTCATGGACCGGGTCGCGCACTGCGCGATGGAGGTCAGCGTCGTGTTCATTCTCTTGACGCTCATCACCGGCTCGATCTGGGGACGACCGACCTGGGGCGTGTGGTGGGCGTGGGACGCTCGACTGACCTCGACGGCGATTCTCGGGGTCTTCGCGCTGGCCTACCTGGCGCTACGCCGAGCGAACGACGATCCAGATTTGCGGGCCCGTCGCGCCGCGGTCTTCGCGATCCTGGCCGCGATCAACGTGCCGATTATCCACTTCTCGGTGCAGTGGTGGAAGACCCTCCATCAGGGCGCGACGGTCTTCACGTCGAATCGGCAACTTCTCATTCACGGCCTCATGGCCTGGACGCTCCTCATCAGTTTCCTCGCCTTTACGCTGCTCTTCTTCTGGCTTCTGCGAGCGCGCTATCGCCTCGAGGTTCTGCGTAGTGAGCGCTACGACGTGTTCGTCGCCGAGGCGCTGGCACAACGCCGTCGCGAGGGCGTTCGCTGATGGACTACGTCGCGGCGGGTTACGCCTTCGCCTTTGGGGGGCTGGCGCTTTACGCGCTGTCAATCTGGTGGCGGGTGCGACGTGCCCGACGCTGAGGCTTCCATCGATCTCACCCCCGTCGACGCGCCGCCGTTAAAGCGTCGCGCGCGTCGGCGCACGATCGGAGTGTTGGTGGTGCTCGTGCTCGCCGTACTGGCGCTGCTGAGCCAGGGACTCTTGCACTCGCTCAACTACTTCGAGACGATCGATCAAGCCATGAGCGCTCGCGCAAAGCTCGGCACGACGACCATTCGCCTTGAGGGCGTCGTCAAGCCCCACACGATTGCGCGCACGTCGGGTGGCGCCTCGTTCTGGATGACCGGTGGCAAGGGCGAAGAGGTGTTCGTGAGCGCGCACGGCTCGCCCCCGCAACTCTTTCAAGCCAACATCCCCGTGGTGGTGGTCGGACACTTCACAAGCTCGACGTCGGACCGTTTCTATGGCACGCAGATCCTGGTCAAGCACACGGCGTCGTACATCGCCGCTCACCCTAAGCGCGTGAGGGCTCCCAACGGGACGACGCGATGATCCTGACCTGGCTCGGACGCGCGGCGCTGTACGTCTGCATGGTCGGCGCGATTGGCGGCGTCGTCGAGCAGTTGCGCGCCATTCGACAAAAACGCGCGTCGCGTGCGGGCTGGTGGGCCGGGTTGGCGCTCGCGGGCATTCTGGCGGCGGTGGGCGTCATGGAGTTCGCCCTCATCACGCACAACTTCTCACTGGCCTACGTGGCCGAGAACAACGCGACGTTCACTCCATTGCTCTACTCGATCACCGGACTGTGGTCCGCGCTCGAAGGATCGTTGATGTTGTGGGTCCTCTTGCAGATCGCTCTGACGCTCGGCGTGCTCTACTACTACCGACGCGACAAGGCCGACGCCGTCGTGGCCTGGGCCACGGCGGTGCTCTTTTCGATCGGCGCGTTCTTCACGGCGCTGCTGATCGGCCCGGCCGATCCCTTCTTAGCCAACGCCGCGCTGGTGCATCAGGGCGCGGGACCGAACGCGTTGCTCCAGGACAACCCTCTGGTAGCGATTCACCCGCCGCTGCTCTACTTGGGCTTCGTTGGCTTCAGCGTGCCCTTCGCTTTCGCGATCGCCATGCTCGTCACCGGACGGGTGCAAGAGCGCTGGCCATTGGAGCAACGCCGCTGGACCATGCTCGCGTGGGGAGCGCTCTCGCTCGGAATCGTGCTCGGGGCGTGGTGGAGCTATCAAGTCCTCGGCTGGGGCGGCTTCTGGGGGTGGGACCCGGTGGAGAACGCCGCGCTGTTGCCGTGGTTGACGGCGACCGCGTACATCCATTCGGTCATCGTCCAGGACCGACGAGGGCTCTTTCGCGTGTGGAACCTTTCGTTAGCGATTGCGACGTTCGCGTTGACAGTTCTGGGCACCTTCTTCACGCGATCGGGCGTCTTGGTGAGCGTGCACGCGTTCTCTTCGAGCACGCTCGGGCCACTGCTCATCGGATTCTTCTTCGTAGTGGTGGTGCTCGGCGCGGGGCTGCTCGCCTGGCGCGGCGACCGTCTTCGCGCGCCGGTCGGGGTGGACCATCCGCTCTCGCGCGAAGGACTCTTCGTCGCCAACAACATCCTCTTCGTGGGCTTCGCCGTCGTCGTCCTGCTCGGGACGGTATTTCCCCTTCTCTATCAGGCAATTAACGGCGCCCAGGTCACCGTCGGTTCGCCGTATTTCGCCAGTGTCGCGGCGCCATTGAGCGTGGTGTTGTTGCTCCTTATGGCCGTCGCTCCGCTCGTCGGGTGGCGAAGCGCGGACGCCAAAGTGCTCTGGGGCCGGATGCGCGTGAGCGCGTGGTCGGCCCTCGTGGTGGTCTCAGTGTTACTCGGCGTCGGGGTTCGACGCCCGGCCGAGGTGTTGGCGGTCTTTCTCTCGGTCCTCGCCGCCGGTGCGGCGCTACGAACCCTGCGCGGCGCGCTCGTGTCGGCGATTCGACGCGGCTCGTGGCGTAGCGTCTTTCGTTCACCTACGACCGGCGGGATGATCGTCCACGTCGGGGTCGTTATCTTGGCGCTAGGGATCGTGACCTCGACGACGTACGTCACGCGCGATGAAGTGACCCTCGCCACCGGTCAGCGCACCGTCGTGGATGGTCAACTCGTCACCTTCGCCGGCTTTCATCGCGTCAAGGACGCCTTAGAGACCGCGACCCAACTTCGCGTCAGCGTCGACGGCCATCAACTGCGCCCCGCCGTGACCACGTACCACGGCCGAAACGGTCAGACGGTTGGCACACCGGCGATTGACTCGAACCTCGCCCGCGACGTCTACGTCACCTTTGACGCCGTGGGCGGGAACGGTTCGACCTCGGGCGCCCAGGTGCAGAACAATCTGCCCGTGGGCTCGGTGGTGCTTGGAGTCACCGTCGAACCGTTGCTCGCGTGGCTTTGGTTGGGGGGGCTGATCATTGGCCTGGGCAGTGGTCTGTCCTTCTTTCGTCGGCGTTACAGCGACGAGGTGGCGTCGTGAAGCGCTCGGTCATGATCAGCGCGCTCGCGGCCATCGTGGTCGTGGTGGCGCTGTCGCTCTTCCTCGCGACGCGCAACCCGGTCACGAGCGCCACCGAGGCGCCGAGCCCGCTGCTGGGTAAGGCCGCGCCGGCGATCTCGGGCGAGAAACTCGGCGGCGGCGCGTTCAACCTCACGAGCGATCTCGGTCATGTGGTAGTGGTGAACTTCTGGGCCTCGTGGTGCGGGCCCTGCCAGGTGGAAGCGCCCGAACTGTCCACCTTCGCCTGGCAGGAGCGCAACCGGGGCGTCGATGTGGTGGGCGTGGTCTTTGACGACACTGTTAGCGCCGCGAACGCCTTCGCGGCTCACTACGGCTCGCTCTATCCCTCGGTGATCGACGCCGGCGGCGTTATTGCTAATCGCTACGGGGTCACCTCACCGCCGACGACTTTCATTGTGAACGCGAAAGGTGTGGTGGAGGTGACCTTGCTCGGTCCGGTGAGCGCCACGCAACTCAAAGAGGTCGTCGCCCAGGTGCGGTCGTGAAACTGCTTCGATCGTTCTCACTGTGGTGCGTGGCGTTGCTCGCGGTGGCGGCCCTGACGGTGGCGCTCCATCCCCAGAGCTCGGGCGCGAGCGCGCGGATCACCCACCTGGAGTCACTCGTGCGCTGCCCGTCGTGTGAAGATCTCTCGGTGGGCGAGAGTAACGCCACCTCGGCCTTGGCCGTTCGTCACGAGATCGCGACCAAGGTCCACGAGGGTCAGTCCGATAACCAGATCTTGACGTCGCTCGAGTCGGTCTACGGTACGTCGATTCTGCTCAGTCCCCCCACGTCGGGTCTGGGCGCGTTGCTCTGGATCGGCCCGGTACTCGTCGTGGTGTTACTCGTCGCGAGCGCCATACGTCTGACGAGGCGACGTTGACCCGAAGCGCCCAACAGCTGCGCGACGAGATCGCGCTTCGTGAGGCCTCGCTCGCGGACGCTCGCCGAGAGTTGGCCGACGGCGAGCTGAGTTCGGCCGCGGCGGCCTCGATCGAGGCGCGTGAACTCCTCGCGCTCGACTTCGCGCGCCGCGCGCTGGGTGAACTCACCCCCGAGAGCTCGACGCGCTCACCCGCGCGCCGCCGGCGACGCTGGATGTTGCTCATGGCGCTGGTCTGCTTCTTCGTGGCGGCCTCGTTGCTGCTCTTTAGCTCGCTCTCACCGCGCCAGCCGGGCAACTCGATCACCGGTTCGGTCTCGCTGGGACGGGCCCAGCGGGTCACCCAGCTGCTGGGCGAAGCCGAAGCCGACATCGCCAACGGCAACGTCGTGGCGGCGCTCAGTGCGTACCAGCAGGTGCTGGCCGTGAGCCCCAAGAACGTGCCCGCCCTCACCCAAAGCGGATGGCTGGACTTCTCCGCGGGCAGCTCGGATGGGAACGCGACGCTGGTGACACTCGGCATTAGGGATCTCCGTGAGGCCATTGACTACGCCCCGCGCAACCCCGCGCCGCGTCTGTACTACGCCATCGTCGCGGATTCAACACCCAACAATCGAGCCCTCGCGAAGAGCGAGTTCCAAGTGTTCCTCGCGCTCAAGCCCTCGCCGGGCCAGCTCGCCATCGCGCGACCGTTCTTAAGGCAACTGGGGCTCGCGGCGTCCTAGGCCGTAGCGAGGGCGGTTCTCTCTACTGCGGGCCGATCTCGTCGGGCGGGAGTGACTCGCGGGGAATGACGAAGGCACCGGTCTCGGCCGGCGGCAGGATCGGTTCGGGGTGGCGCCGCGCGGCGGCGAAGTAGTAGATGACGCCGATGATCAACACGAAGCCGAGCACCGAGTAGAGGATTGGAATCTTGTTCAACCAGTGCATGCCGAGACTGAGCGAGCCCAACGTCTGAACGGGCTCGGGATTACTCGCCGCACGGGGCCAAGCAAAGTTAATCAACATCGAACCACCCCATAGAAGCGCCAAGACGTTCACCAGCATTCCCCAACGGCCCAACTTGAATGGTGAATCCACCTTGGGCCAGCCGCGGGTTCGGGCGTACATGATTGCTCCGTTGCCNNGCGCCGGCGTACTTGATCATGGGAATCGCGGCGATGACGGCCACCGCGATGCAGGACCAGATCGGGGTGCGCAACGTCGGGTGAACCTTGGCGAGGTGGCGAGAGGCGGGCAGGCGATGATCGCGCGCCATGCCAAAGCACAGGCGCACCGTGGCGGCCATGATGGCCATACAGCACACGAAGATGGCCGCCGAGACGACGAGCAGATACACCGTGGCCCAGAACTTGTCGAAGTTGGAGTCGATGATCTGAGCCGGTCCCCAATTGTTCTTGATAGCGAAGGCGAGGTTGGGAATGGCCATCAGCAGCGCCAACAAGAAGATCCCGCCGATGACGAACGCGCCCGCGACCGACATCAAGACGGCCTGGGGGGCTCGACGACGTGGGTCGTGGGTCTCTTCGGCCAGCGTCGAGGCGGTGTCGAAGCCGTAGATAACGAACAGACTCATGAACATTGCCGCAAAAAAGGCCGGCAGCGAGACGTGGATTCCTCCACTGTTGGTCACCACCGAGATGGACTGGTGGTGGTGCACGATGAGCATGACGATGGCAAAGATCACCATGCCGACGATCTCGAAGAAGACCCCGGTGTTGTTGATCGTGGCGACCAGTTTGACGCTGAAGAT
Organism: Acidimicrobiaceae bacterium; assembly: GCA_003133405.1. GTDB lineage: Bacteria > Actinomycetota > Acidimicrobiia > Acidimicrobiales > RAAP-2 > RAAP-2. Next base: position 47,910 of record PKXH01000095.1, read on the forward strand.
GTTGAGAATCGTGATCACGACCAGGGTGATGGCAGCTACCGCGATCTGGTCGTGCAGGGCCAGCGCGTTGAGGTGCCAGCCCATGTTGTCCAGGGCCGGCAAGATGGTCAACGGCAGGGTCACCACCACCGCGGTCACGGTGAGGATGCCCGCGAAGATGTAAATCCACCCGGTGAACCAGGCGTAGGGACGACCGGCGAGGTACTTCGTCCACTGGAAGACTGAACCAGCGACCGGATAGTGGCTGGAGACCTCGGCGAAGTTGAGCGCGACGAGGATTTGGCCAATGGCGACGACGGGCCACGACCAAATGAACACCCCGCCCAAGGTGACCAGGCCGAAGGCGAAGAGCGTGAAGATACCCGTGGAGGGTGAGATGTAACTGAAGGCCGCGGCGAAGGAACTAAAGAGTCCCAGCGTGCGGTGCAGNNAGCCATTGGTGATGAACCGTCTGATTCCATTGTTACTCTCCCCCTAATGTGATCTTGCAATCGAACTGGTTGTCAGACGTGAACCTACGGCTCTCGTCACCACGTCACTGGTCCCCATTGCTCTATGCGATCAGTCCCCCCAGCACGGACGCTCAGTCGCTGAGAGTCCGTCGTCCGTTAAGTTAGCCACGGCACTATCGGTTGTCAATTAGTTCTCTCGAAAACTCCCATTGGTGCTCTCTTCGCACCCAAGGTCGCGCGGGAATCGATCGCTGTTCGAGGAAACCGGCCTCGCGAATGTCGGTGTACTCTTCGTGGAGCGAGGGGAGAAACGTCCACCCTCATGAACTTATTGAGGAGACGGTGTCGGTGCCGACTAGCGGGGCTCAGACGTCCGTATTGGAACGGGCTCGCGTCGTGGTGATCGGCGGGGGCATCGGCGGTTGCTCGATTTTGTACTGGCTCGCCCGTCTTGGTTTGAGCGACGCGGTGCTCGTGGAGCGTTCACAGCTGACCAGTGGCTCCACCTTTCATTCGGCCGGTCTGGTTGGACAGTTGCGCGGCTCGTTGAGTCTGACGCGCATGATGATGAACTCGGTCGATCTGTACCGAAACCTCGGGCAGGAAGTGGACCTCGAGACCGGGTGGCGGGAGGTCGGTTCCTTGCGACTGGCGTCGTCGAAAGAGCACATGGAAGAGCTCCAGCGCCAAGCGGACTGGGCCGAGACCTTCGGCCTGCCGTTTCACTTGATCTCGGCCGATGAGGCGCAAGGACTCTTCCCCATCATGACCACTGACGGTGTCTACGGCGCGGCGCTGTTGCCGACCGATGGTTTCCTCGACCCGAGCCAGGTCACGCTCGCTCTGGCCAAGGGCGCCCGCCAGCACGGGGCGACAATTCTTACTGACACTCGCGTGACTGGGATTCGCATCGATCGCGGCCGCGTCGCCGGCGTCGAGACCAACCATGGCTTTATCGAGTGTGAGGTCGTCGTCAACGCCGGGGGTATCTACGCCCACGAGATCGGTCGATTGGCGGGCGTGCACGTGCCGATCATTCCCATGGCCCACCAATACGTCATCACCAAGGACGCGGGACTGCCCCGCGACATGCCCACCATGCGCGACCCTTCACGACTCGTCTACTTTCGCGGTGAGAGCGGGGGCCTCGTCGCGGGGGGCTACGAGCGCAATCCCGCCCCCTGGGGACTACACGGCATCGCCAGTGATTTCAACAATCAACTCTTGGCTGAGGACTGGGATCGCTTCGCCGACCTCTACGAGGCGGCCACGTTGCGCGTACCGGTACTGGCCAACGCCGAGATCGTCACGCTCATCAACGGCCCTGAGGCCTTCACGCCCGACGGTGAGTTCATCTTGGGACCTACCGAAGTGGGTGGCTTTTGGGTGGCGGCGGGGTTCTGCGCGCACGGTGTCGCCGGTTCGGGTGGGATGGGACAACTCTTGGCCGAATGGATCATCAACGGTTCGCCGGGACTCGACACCTGGGAGATGGACTCGCGCCGCTTCGGCCCCCAGTACCGCAGCCGCGACTACGCGCGGATTCGCACTCATGAGGTCTACGCCACGTACTACGACGTCAAGTACCCGGGGCACGAACGCCAGGCGGGACGGCCCCTTCGAATCCCGCCGGCCTACGAGCGCCTCGAAGCGCTCGGGGCCGCCTTTGGTGAGAAGGGTGGCTGGGAGCGGGTCAACTGGTTCGAGTCGAACGTCGCCGAAGGTGATGAGTCGCTGCGGCCCAACGGCTGGGCCGGGCGGCTCTGGTCGCCCGCCATTGGCGCTGAGCACCGGGCCTGTCGCGAGCGCGCCGCGCTCTTTGACGAGACGTCGTTCTCCAAACTCGACGTACGAGGTGCGGACGCAGCCGACTTCTTAGAGCGGCTCTGCGCCAATCGGGTGGCCAGGGCCCCGGGAACGCTCACCTACACCCAACTGCTCAATACCCGTGGCGGCGTGGAGTGCGACCTGACGGTGACCCGACTTGACGAGGAACGATTCCGTCTCGTCACGGGCACCGCCTTTGGCAATCACGACCGGGCGTGGATCCAGTCCCAGGTGGGGGAGCACGAGCGCGTGGTGATCGAGGACGTGACCTCGCAGATGGCGTGCTTCGCGCTCTGGGGGCCGCGGGCTCGCGACATTCTCCAGGCCGTCACCGACACCGACTGTTCGAACGAGGCCTTCGGGTATCTGCGGGCGCGCGAACTCAACGTCGGGGCGGCGCCGTGTCTCGCCCAGCGCGTCACCTTCGTGGGCGAACTGGGCTGGGAGATCTACACCCCCTCGGAGTACGCCCTTGCACTCTGGGACACGTTGATGGCCTCGGGACGGCCGCACGGCCTTTGCCCCGGCGGGTACAAGGCCATTGAGTCGCTGCGACTCGAAAAGGGTTACCGAGTGTGGGGCAGTGACGTCACCTCGATCGACACCCCGTATGAAGCCGGTCTGGGATTCGCGGTGCGCATGGACAAGGGGGACTTCATCGGTCGCGACGCTCTCGAAGCGGCCGGGGAGCCCTCGCGTCGTCTCGTCGGACTGGTGCTCGACGACCCCCGGGCGATCGCGCTTGGATCAGAGCCGGTGCGCGTCGACGGGCGAAGTGTGGGACGCGTCACGAGCGGCGGCTACGGCTACACCGTGGAACAGTCCCTCGCTTACGCTTACGTGCCCGTAGAGACAGCCGAAGCGGGCCGTCGAGTCGAAGTCGCGGTCTTTGGCCAGGCGGTGGGTGCCGAGGTCAAGACCGAGCCGATTTTCGACCCCAACAATTCTCGAGTTCGTTCCTAGGAGCGACGACGAACTTGATCCACGTTTAAGCCTCTGGTGCCTTTAGCACGGCGGTTTCAAGGGGTGAGCATCACCCTCGCGCGTTAATGGAGAAGTCTCGTGGCCCCTCGTCAAGGCTCTTATCCGAGGTTGTCTACCGTTCTCTGTTCGTGTGCACACGAACAGAGAACAGATATACTAGGAATATGCGACGAAAGGGCCCTCAAATAGCAGAGGATTTAATTAGCGCCCTCGAGACCGCCCTCCTCAGTATTGGTCTTGACGTTGAACAATTTCACGAAGCACTTATTTCAAACACGCCGGGACCTCGCGCCCGGGTAGACGCCTTCATACGAGTGAATGGTCACGACGTGGCGGTCGAGGTCAAGTCCGTGGTCACGGGCGCCAGCGCCCCAGAACTCCTGTCCTTGGCGAAGACAATGGCGATTCCAATACTGGTTGTCGCGGACAGGATCGCCGAAGATGCCAAGACACGTTTCCGAGAAGGTGGAGTTAACTACTACGACGCTCGCGGACACGTTCGCCTCGTCCTTCCCGGTGTCTTCGTCGACACCGAACTGCGTTCGGCTGTTGACTCTCGGAACACCAAAGCGTCGTCACCCTTCGACGGTGAAGTTGCGAAAGAGGTTGCGCTCATTCTGCTTGACAAGCCCGACACCGTCGACGGCGTGCGATCAATCGCCCGCACAATACAACGCGCGCCTAGCGCGGTGGCCACTGCTCTCGAGCGTTTGCGAAGTGCGGGGCTTGTCACCAGTGCGAACGAGCCAGTCATTCCCGAACTGTTTTGGGAGCTTGCCGCTGTGTGGAGACGGGCTCCAATCGCCCTCGCGTCCGCGCCAAAGCCCGGTGAAGCAAGAACCACTGATCCACTTCATTTGGGATTGGAACCGGACGCTCAGTTTGGATGGGCTCTCACTGATTCATCTGCAGCTCGCGCGTGGGGAATGCCGATCGTCTTGAGCTCGGACTACCCGCCTGACTTCTACGTACCGTCGGTCACCGCGTTGCAGCGTGCAATTGCAACCCTGGGAGGCGTCGTTCGTGTTGATGAGCGGGGCTGCACCGTCAGTCTCGCCCCGACACCGCTTGTCTGTCGTTGGCGTGTATCCCGGACGAGCGAGACCTGGAAGGTCGCCGAACACGTCGTCGTCGCGCTTGATCTCTCTCAAGACGAGTCTCGCGGACGTGAGGTACTTGAACGTTGGGTCCCGCCCGAAGGGATCGTTCGTGTCTGGTAAGGCGGGCGAACAAGTGCCTGATCTGGTCCTGCTCGAAGATGATGCAGCCGGTCACGTTGCCCAATACGTCCGGACTCTCGCTCAGCTCCCAGTTGAACCACGGTGGATCCTCATCGGGGGTCTCGCGGTCAACGTGAGAATCGAGCGAATACACCGGGCCACCAACGATGTGGACACGGTGACTCACGACCAGACACGCTTCGTAGAAGTTCTCCTTTCGCTTCCAACCACCGAATCACTGAGCACGGCGAAGGTTCAGTTTCATAACCCCGACGTCGAGGTCGACGTGTTGGCTTCCACCGAAGGTACGAGACTGCCAATTCGAGAGGCTGATCGGGCTTTCGCCTTGGCTCGAAGATTCGCTATGTGTACGGCGTCACCCGTCAGAATCTGTGCGGTATCACCATCGACCGGCCTGATTGACGACAGCGTCACTATCGAGGTTGCGTCGCGCGCGGCGCTAATTGCGCTGAAGACTCTCTCGTTCCCCGAGCGCAAAGACGGGCGCCATCCGCAAAAGGTTGGCTCGGATGTCCAGGACCTCTACCGTCTCATTGTTGGCCAGAGCCTCGACTCGCTCGTTGAACTCATATCCGAGGGCGGCCATGTTCTATCGACCTACGTGGGAGGTATTCTGTCCAAAAACTTCACGTTAGGCAGTTCAGATTTACGATACGGATTTGCTCGTCTCCAACGTCTGGCCAGCAACATTGACGCATCGACCATTTCTGAAGAGGGGCTATCTCTGCTCGGAGTACTTGGAGCCGCCCTCGAATAGCATCGCTTAGCGTTCCCAGCTTCCCAAACTGAGAACGCGGGTTCGACTCCCGTCTTCTTCCCCTCAGACCCCACCTTCATTGATCCCGNNCGGGTTCGATTCCCGTCGCCCGCTCCAAGAGTTTTGGTCTAAAACCCAATGATTACAAGGGTTTTTCGTTGACCAGTAGTGACCAGCGTTGACCATCACTGCCCCTTGCTACATGCCCATATATGCCCACAGTATGCCCGTGGTATGCCCAAGATTCGAACCTCTCATCGCCTATAGCCCTGAGGCGGCTCGGAGTGCTCGACTTGGGGCCCGACTTTGGCTCGGGCAGCCCGCGGGCAGCTTTTCGCGAGCTAGGGGCACAACATCCACTATTGAATCACTTGCTGGGGCGACGCTTGGCTTTTATCGCATTAGCTCGACCGATTTGTATAAGGACGCCGCTTGCGTTGAGGCGGAATCGAGCCATGGTTTCACTGGTCACATGGAGTTTCGCAATCTCGATCGGGGTCCGTCCTCGCCGAGCTTCTTGGTAGAGAAGATCCCGTGGTAGCAAAAGACAGCCCGCCAGCCAGTCGGCTTCCTCTTCCTGTTCAACGTCGCACGTTAGAAACGTGAAGCCGCCAAGTTGTTCAACGGTGCGCAACGAGTGCTGAAGAATTATGTGCGCGAGCTCATGTGACTGATTGCTTCGCGTCCGTCCAGGCGTATGCAAGGGATTGGACACCACGACGCGGCGGCCGCTCGGTAGACGAAAGGTCACTGCGGAGAAGGCGTCATCTTGAAGCTCGTTCAACTCCTCAAATCTTTGCGTCGGAACAAGGTCGCCCGCAGGCACCAATTCCACGCCGAGGTCCGCCGCTAGCGCCTCAATCGAGATCGACTCATCAGCCCGACAACCAAGCCGACCCCGAAACTCGGCGGCAGTTCTCTCCGCCTGAGTCTTGAAACCTCGACGCATCGCAGTAACTAATTCCGGTCGATGGTTTCGAGCGCCGTTTGCATGTCGCCGAGAAGTTCGGCGAGGAGCCTCATTGCTCGCGGGTCAAACGTCTTGGCGGCTCGAAGGTGTACTGCTAGCCGCTGATCCTGGCTCCGCAGGCTCTCGTACATCGTTCGTACTAGCCCCGCGATGACTTCGGCTCCCTCCGGGGTAAGTGAAGGGTCTAGGCGAAGGTGAGCGTCAATGGCGTCAGGAGTGCTCTCAGTGCGCTTAGTCAAGCGAAAGAATCTCTCTGGAGGGAGTCCCAGCCATGCCACGAGCTTCTGAAAAGTGGCAAGATCAGGGCTTCTGCCCTGCTCGACGCGCGAGAAAGTGGCCGGCGGGACACTCGCTTGCGAACTGGCCTCGCGAACACTGAGTCCAAGATCGGCCCGGCGCTGAACCATCAGTGGGCCAAGATCCTGAAAGGTGTCCGTCATCGTGTCCCAGTAACGAGACGATAGAACATTTTCACCCAACCCTAGTGTATGCTGTCTTGCAGATGGGACATATAGTCTTCATCGTCTTACATAGAGCGTATCGCAACTACGTGAGAACGTGATTCTGAAAGGAAAAACCGTGAATCAAAGTAAGGATACTACGACCATCTTCTGGCATGCATTCACGCACGGCGCAGCGCAGTGGCCATGGTGGGTGTGGGCGTCATTTGTCATAGTTGCAATCGGAACGTCTTGGCCACGATCAAGTCGGCGCCGTGTCAGTCGACGCCGACTAGGAGGTTGGTAATGGCATCGAAAAGCAAGGGCAAAGGATTCGCTGGCATCCCGTTGCCAGTCTCGTTAATTGTCGCTCACGTCATCGCCGACGTGATCACGAACGCCAGTTGCCCACAGTGTGAAAATCAAGTTGTGCTCTACTTCTGTGTCAACTGCAAAAGGGTCGTGCGGCCCCGTCGAGGCAGGGCTACGACATGAGCGAAATGGTCGATGTCATCTCCGACAACGTCAGGTCATATCGATACGACGTCACTTCTCAAAAACTCTTGGTGCTGTTTCACAGTGGCGGGCTGTATGAGTACTCGCAAATAAGTCAAGAAATTGCTTCTGCGTTCAGTCAACCTCATCCATGGCGTCGAGTTGGAAAAAATGTCATGGCACATCCGCCTCGCAAGATTCAGTGAGAAGATGCTTACGACTTAGCGTGGAACAATTGCATGCTGGTTGGGAACAAAAGTGGCTGTCTCAAGGCGGATGAGCCAAGACCGGCTCGTCATGCGTAACTCCAGCGCGGTACCGCAACTCACTCTTCGCTCTTAGTGTCCTCAGTCTTCAACTCCGCGAACTTGGCGGCCATCGTCGGGTTTCCTGTGGTCAATTTCTTAATGGTCAAGTCGTCCGCCTTGTTGTTCGCGAGCCGAAGGTTGTTCTCTGAGCCAAGAAGGGCCTCCTTTGTTTTCAGAAGGTGGTCGATTGTCTTGTCGATTTCTTCGATCGCCGTCTTGAACTTCCTCGATGCCAGTTCATAGTTCCGGTCGAAACCATTCCGGAAATCCTCGAGTTCACTCTCGAAGTTAGTTATGTCGATGTTCTGCTCTCGGACGCGCGCGAGTTCCGTCTTATACATCAGCGTGCTCTGCGCCGCATTCCGGAGCAGGGTGATCATCGGGATGAAGGCCTGCGGACGAACGACGTACGTCTTTAAGTAGCGGTGAGACATGTCAACGATGCCTGCGTTGTAGAGTTCGCTGTCCGGCTCGAGTAGCGACACCAGCACGGCATATTCGCAGCCCTTCTCGTTACGGTCTTTGTCGAGCTCTTTCAGGAAATCCTCATTCTTCTTTTTCGTTGCTGTAGCGTCGCTCTCGTTCTTCATTTCGAACATGATGGAAACGAACTCGATGCCGGTTTCGTCTGAGTCGCGGAAGATGTAGTCACCTTTGCTACCACTCCTTGCGTCGTTGTCCTTCTCGAAGTAGGCCCGCGGAAACCCGGTGGCGCGTAGACGGTTGAACTCAATTTCGCAGTGCTGCTCCAGAGTTTCGCCGACCATCTTTGTCGATAACTTCGCCTTGAGGTCCTTGTAGTAGGCGATCAACTCGTCCTTCGACTTGAGTTCCGCCGTGTGCGCTTCCTTTAGCGCCGACTCGATCAACTTCTGCTCCGTCGTCTTCGCCTCCAAGTTTCGAGCGAGGTTGTCCCGGTCCTTCTCAACGGCACTGACCGCATCTTTAACAGCCAGTTTCGTTTCAACCTCAGTCGCCTTGAGTTCGGACTTCAGCCGCTGGATCTCTGTGTCTTTCTTGGCCGCCTCCTTCTCTAGTTTGTTGGTCACCTTGGTTTCGGCAAGTTCGATCGCCGTCTTCTTTTCCTTTTCGGCAATCGCAAGTCGCTCGTGTAGAGCCTCGTCAAATTCGTGGTCGCGAACCTGCTTCAGGATGTCCGCATATCCTGCCTCGTCGATCTTGAATGCTTTCCCGCAATGCGGGCAGATGATTTCGTTCATAACTAAGTGCCCTCCACTTTCGCAAGAATTTCCCGGAGCTTCGCTGGAACCGTTCCTTCTGCTTGAAGCGCCGGAGACTCGCCACTCCTATGAGTCATACTAAGGACGCTCACTGATTCTCACTTTCTTCGCATCGGTGGGAAAATCTGGCCTCTATAGGACTAGATTCCCGTCCAGGATCCACCAACCCTGAGTCGCAAGTGCCTTTAGAGTGAGGTCAATCGCATCTCTCCACTTGGTTGTAACTCGATCCCAACCAAACACTGAAACGTGCCGGGAAAGCTGGAGAGCAAATCCTTTGAGAGGATGTCTCCATGTCAGGATCAAATTGTTACTCACCTGAGTTGCGTGTCGTCTGAATGAGGCGATATTGATCTGGGACATCTCGTCTCGTATCTCGAGAAAGTGAATCGTAGAGTTCGGCCTGTGTAATTATTGGTTGGCTCCAAGCGCGCAAGGAGATCTCGTGAGGGCACGGAGGGGTAAGGGTGAGGGGTCGATCTACCGGCGTAAAGACGGTGTCTGGATTGGAGCGATCGAACTCGGCTGGATCAATGGCAAGAGATCGAGAAAGGTCGTAAGTGCTTTGACCCGAGGCGAGGTTGTTAAGCGACTACGCGAACTACAACTGGTCATCGAGCAAGGGATGACTCCAGTTTCTGATCGACTTACCGTCGACGAATACCTCAACGGTTGGATCACTAACCGAATTCCCGGGACGATAACGACGAGGACTCAAGAGCTCTACGAGCGTGCCGTGAAGTCCTACATCAACCCATCGATTGGGAAGCTCCGTTTGAACAAGCTCGCCCCGTCGGACGTCAGTCGGATGCTACAGGACCTCGAAGCCAAGGGTTATTCGCCTGCGACCCGACGAATAGCACGCTCGACGCTGCGACGAGCACTGCGAATGGCCGAACAGGACGGGGTCTTGAGTCGAAACGTCGCCTCAATCGCTGAAGGACCGAAACTGGACCACCGCGAGGGGCGGAGCCTCACCCCAGACCAGGCAAAGCAGTTCCTCCGCGCCGTGAAGGGCCATCGACATGAGGCCGCCTACGTGCTCGCCCTGTCTCTCGGATTGCGCCGAGGTGAGATCCTCGGTTTGACGTGGCGCGACGTCGACCGGGCCGAGGACGCCGTCGTACTCCACATCCGCCATCAGCTCGTTCGTGACAAGAACGGGGTCCACCTCGTCGACTTGAAGACGGTGCGCAGTCGGCGGACACTGCACCTCTCGCGGCCCCTCGTCGAAATCCTCGAGCGCCACCGGGTGCGCCAAGATGCCGAGGAACTGGTGCGCGGCAAACTCTGGCACAATGACCACGAGCTGATCTTCACCTCCAACATCGGGACACCCCTCGACCCCGAAGATTTCGGCAAGACCGTGCCGAAGATCTGCGTCGAAGCGGGCCTCGGTCACTGGTCGATCCACGAACTTCGTCATTCGTGTGCGTCGCTTTTGATTGCGATGGAAGTACCTCTAGAGGTCGTGGCCCAACAAATGGGTCACGCATCGATTCAGGTCACCATGGATGTCTATGGGCATCTCATGCCGAGGTCACGGGCTAGGGCCGCCGAAGCGATGCGTATGATTCTCTTCGATGATGCAACTTCAACTCATCCACCACACTCGCAGTCAGACCAATTGCCTATTGGTCTGAAGAGTCGCCCTAACTTATCTGATATCTAATTTCGTGAGCGTGCGAACGTACCTGGTCTCGATCCCGGCACCCGGGGAGCCATTTTCGAGGGTGTGGGGCCGTCACCCGACCGTTGTGACTGGTGAATACTGTGAAAATGGCAACAGACGTCATTCGCTTGCGGTACGCCACCACCTGTTCGGTCTGTGGCGCTGCTCTTCCCGTTTCGACTAAGGCACACTGGGACAAAGAGGCAAAGACCGTGACTTGCCTCGAATGCGGTGGCCCAGCGTACGCAGGCGCAGCGACTCAAGATTCACCGGCCGAGTCTCCTCCCGTACCGCCTGCACTCGTTAGACCCGAGAGCGGCCGGGCTGGATCCTCTGCCCAGAGCGAGTACGAACGCCGTCATGAGAAGCGAGAGGAGCTTCTCGACCAGCGGTTCGGTCGCTTCGCCGGCGTCGTCAAGTTCTTGGTCGACGAGCCGCAGTCGACCAGAGCTTGGGCAAAGGGATCAGAAGGGGAGCGTATCCTCGCTGATGCATTGACGAGGCGGATTGGTGATCGGGCAGTCCTGCTTCACGACCGCAAGATTCCGAGGTCTACGGCGAACATCGATCATCTTGTCATCGCGTCGACTGGCGTCTGGATCATCGACGCCAAGAAGTACAGCGGGCGCCTCAAACGACGCGACAAGGGTGGTTGGCGCACGATCGACTACCACGTGTACGTCAACGGACGCGACCAGACCAAGCTCGCCGGAGGATTGCACAAACAGGCGGCCGTGGTACGAATAGCCTTGAGCGACCTTGAGGTGCCGATTCACACCGCTCTCTGCTTCATAGACGCCGAGTGGGACTTTTTCTTAAAACCGTTCCAAGTCCAAGGCGTATGGGTCGCCTACGGTAAGAAGCTCGCTGAGATGATTGCGGTTCCCGGCCCCTTGACCGAAGTTGACGTGCTGCGCGTGGCAAACGTGCTCGCAGACGCGTTCCCCGCCAAGGAGATCTAGAAATGGTGGACTCACACTTCGCACTGGGTGCGTGAGGTCTTACAACGGGCCTCCGACATGAACTCATGATCGCAGTTAAGAGATCATCGTTAATCGGATATCAGTTGAATTAGTGAGACGCGCCGTTCGCCTGACGAATTACTTCAACCGCAAGATCAAGTCGCCCAACAAGTTCGTATACATCGAAGAATTCAATGAATTCGCTGCAACTTGCGTAGTCAACCAGGCAAGTTGCAACGCCATCTATGAGTTGGCTGGCCTGGCAAAGACGTTCTTGGTAAGGGTTCATCAATCACAACGGTCTAGCACTCATGCCGGATCGTCGGCGCTTCCTAGCGGTGTGAGAGAACAAAGGGACGCCCCCAACTCGAGCTTCGTTAACCGTCTAACTTAAGCTCACCGCCGCTGCGCATGGTTGCCACGATTGGTACTTGGCGCAGGGAATCGGGTACCGGAGGAAGAGTGGATGCGGAGATCATTGGCCCAGCTAGAATTTCGTCAAGTAACGCCTTGCCCCTCGGCAGTAGGTCGATCGTCGATTGCAAAACGGAGACCAGCTCGAGGAGCTGTGTAGTCCATTCGTCCATCCACGCATCAGGGCGGATTCGATCGAGAGGGCTGCTGCTAGAGGCCGCACGACCCACCGCGGTCGCAGTTCGGTATCCAAGCCACTTCTTGATCACGGCCATCCCGCTCACCTCAAAAGACCACACTTCAGGTGAAACCACCGCGATCTCCCCATCGCCGACGTGAAGGTGTTGACTTAGTGGGTCGTAAGAAATCGCGCGCGATTGAGCCGGTAACTCTGTAATTGCACGAAGAATTGCAACGTCTTCCCGCATGATTTCACTACCGTCAGCCCTACGAAACCGTTCTCCGAACGTATGAAGCCAGAGGAGCCTCGTTCCGAATGCAACTGCTTCGGAGAAAAGTCCTAAATCCGCCGATACGGGGACCCGTGGACCAGGGGTCTCTAATTCTTCAGCAAAGCGCTGCGTGTAGTCAGTGCCAGCCAGAATCGCATAGCAGTAGGCGAAGAGGTCCTCCACGCTGACACCTCCAGCGCTAGGTTCATGTTCGGTATGGACCTTCGTTATTACCTCGAGCGTTCCATCAAACACGTTTGGAGTGCCCTTTGCATCTCGATAAAGGGGAACGACGTCCTTCCCTCCTCGCCCACAGAAGTAGTGCTTGTCCGGAACGAATATCGTGCATGTGGCTGCGGGCCCAGCGCCAAGCGGCGCAGTCATCATCGATGTCATAAAGACTTGCCTCTCACTTAACGATGCCCATAACGAGGGGCTCTCCGTCTTCGCTAGTCGAGGATCGTTGAACGTCCATTCACGATCGAACGACCGATACCCATAGCCGACTATGGGCCTGTTCGGGGCACCGGGCGGAAGGTCTGCAAGACGAGGAAGGCCCGCCACGGAGGTGAGCATGCTTCGGCCGGTTGACGAAGTCATGAACCGGCGCGCACGTTCGGCAGGATCCTCGTCGTCGAGAAGGGAAGTCCATCGCCGCCTTAGCGTGTCTGGGTCGGGGCTGATCGGCCACGTTCGGCTGAACATGCAACCAGGCTGCTGCCAGGGAAACAGGTCTGACACGAGGGGATGGTCCGACCAACCAACATCTCCAGTTTTGGGAATGAAAGAATCGAACCAGCCCGAGCTCGCCTCGAGCCACTCTTCACCATCAAGATCAAGCAAACTCGCCCCAAGCCAACCTAACTTCTCCTCACGGTTCCCAATCACTCGTCGATAACGTACGGTCGACGATTTCGTAGGGTCCCCAGCACCACTCCTAAGGCCGACCACTATTGCCACCGGCGTTTCGATGTCGAAGATGTTCTCATCGGGCCGGGTACCGCGGTTGTCCCCGCCTAAGTCGACAACCCAAACTTCGTCGCAGTGTTGGCGAACGAGCTGGCGCAGTCCAAGGAATCCGGGTCCCGTCAACCATGAACTCGGCGCGATGAACGCCACCACCCCGGGCAAGCCCGGACGGTCCTCGAAGACTTTCCAGAGCGCCCATCGCCAGAAATAGACGAACTTGTTGTAAAGGCTTGCGTGATGACTGAAGATGGTGTTCTCTCTTGCTGGATCGAGAACATCGTTGAAGAGGGATCTACCTGACGATGTATCCGTGATCCATCCTCCACCGGCCCCACGGGCCACCCTCTCGTAGGGAGGGTTGCCGATGCACACGGTGACGCGCTCGTTGAACTTCACGTCGTCAGCGCGTTCGCCCTCAACTGAGATCGCATCCGGTTCGAACAACAACTGTGCAGTATGGCTCCGCTGCAAGGTGTCTGTGAGCAGGATGCCAAGTTGTTGGTCCTCGATTCCACCGTCGTGGAGTTCTAGAGCAACCTTCAAGTGCGCCACTGCATAAGGAGCCAGCATGATCTCAAAGGCATGCATCTGCGGGAGAAGATGAGACACGACGTACCCGGCCCACTCTTCGTCCCTTCCACTCGTCTTGAACGCGGCCCGTGCGCAACGAATCCATTCGACTAGGAATGTTCCGGTGCCGACGGCCGGGTCAAGCACGGAGAGAAAAGGCAGGTCCGGGTCGATGGCACCAGGCAACGTGAGTTCGTTGCGCTGGGCAACCTCGCCCCAAGTGTCAGTGGATGCCAGGCCGTTGCTTAGACCAATTCGGTCCGAGAGTACGCGGTCGACCAACTGAACTATGAACTGAACCGCCGCCTGAGGCGTATAGAAAGCCCCTGCTTGGATCCGCATCTCGGCGTCATAAGCGGCCAGGAAGTCCTCATAGAGGTGGATGACCGGGTCGCCACCCTTGGCGGTTGAGCCGAACTGATCAATCACCGCCTCGACGTTCGAGATCCTGAGGTCCGCGACCAGTTGCTCTAGACCGTCAGCCTCCAGGTCAAGTTGGATTGCATGGTCATGTACATCTTCGAAGAACGCGCCGAGAAACGGGTTGGCAAACGGNNTCGGGCTGGCTCCGAACGCCTCGGGTGCCGTAATCCGACTGGTCAAGGTGCCATAGACCAAGGTTTGCGCACACATGTCGGCGAACTGGTCCAATGACGTGGAAGCCAGGAGTTGCTCTCGGACCTCCTTCATCAACTCGTTAAAGGGTCCGTCGTCGCTCTCACGCTCAAGCTCAGCGGCGATATCATCGCGCAGTCGCCGGGCGGTCTTGGCCATTCGGTCCACCAGGGCACTGGTCGTACTGATGGCCTCGCCGTGGCGGAGCTTGAAAGCCTTGCGCCATTCCGCACTCCACTCCGCGGCGTCGCCGGGGTTATTCGGCCAGGCCAGGTGGGGCAACAACTCGCTGGCCACCCGGGCGAGGTAGCGATCCGGTGATTGCCGAGGGCGCCACGGCACTGAACGGATCTCTGGCGGTCCATCTGGCTGGTCAAAGAATGCAACGAAGTGAAGTTCCACGGATTCACCTCCACTAGTCGCAATGATGAATAGGAGGTCTTTGAGACCCCATGTACGTCGCGACCCACGGCCGGCGGCCGCGCGCTTCTTTGTCACTAGTCGATCAAGGAGGCGCCGAACCGCAGTGAGAGGCAATCGGGGCCCGTCGAACTCCAGGAAAAAGATGCCCCACGGTTGGTTGGCCGTGATTGGTCTCAGTTGCTTGAGAGACTCCAGGTGCGGTACCCGATCGGCCGGGATGCCAAGGTCCTCGGGACTGAAGTCATAGGTCGCATCCTCCAGGTTGTCGGTCGTGATTGGCCAGTCCAATTCGTCCGAGAGATATTCGAGAACCTCCCCGATCGTCCGCACCTCTCGTAGTCGTTTCGGATCAAGTGTCACAGTGCCGTCACCTGTTACTCAGTTCCATCCAACACACGAGTTGAGGATCGGGCGACGTCATAGGTGCATCAACCTTTCGGAGGTACGTGTGTTTGACGTGCTTCAGCACCGCGTCGCGCGCAATCACTAGATTGTCGTGTCTAGCCGTGCAGTGGCGCTCCGTCGTCGGCGCAGAGCGGATCTCGGCCGCAGTCCGCGACAATTCTTCGACAACCTCGCCAGTGGCGTTCAAATGCAAGTACCACGAGGTCAAGCCAGCTTCAAGGGTGAACTCTCCAAGCGCCGTGTCCAATGCGGGAAGTCGGAGGCAAAAGAACACGCCGTCAGCATCCGCTGACACCGGCTCCTTCCCGGAGAACACGGACTTGGGAAAGCCGTTCAGCCGCTCCTCGAGGCCGGGGTGCTGCTTCAACAACTCCTGGTACTCAAGAAGCATGACTTCCTGGAGCGTGGCCTCCCCTTCGTAAGCGGAGTTGAAATCCATGAGAGCCTCGTAGTCGTCACTCGGTGTTAGAAGTTTCTTGCCCTCAATGCCTAGCGCTTTCGAGATCAAAAGGGTCTTGTGGCTTACCTTCGAGTACAACTTCAACAAAACGTCGAGCTCACTTGGGGGCAAGAAGTTCCAGAAACGGACTTTCCCCCGGTTCGTCGCGACCTCCGGATGGTCAGCAATTATCTCCGCTTCGACGTCCGGATTCAGTCGGCGATCGACACGACCGATTCGCTGCATTAGACGGACAGGATTCCAGTGGATGTCATAGTTGACGAGCAGCGTTGCGTCTTGCAAGTTGAGGCCCTCCGAGAGCACGTCAGTGGCGATGAGCACCCGGATTTCCTGGAGCCCTTCCAATTCGAGGGCGGCTGAACTTGAGCCGTTGTAATAGGGGCTGAACCGGCGAATTACCTCCGCCCGGTCCATTTTCGAACCACTATCCAATTCTGAAACGCCATCGATGCCAGCTGTCACCAACTCCTTGCGAAGATACCTGCCGGTGTCAGCAAACTCGGTGAAGATGAGTACTTTTCTCCCGGCCAAGTCCTTCGACTTGAGCAAACGAATCAGTTTCTGGAGTTTGTCGTCCTGACGCGGGGCAAAGTGCCTAGCTTCTTCAAGAAAGGTCGCGAGTTGATCGAGGTCGAGGAAGGTTTCTTGGATCATGTCGATTACCTCATACTCGTCACGATCGAGTCGTTCGAAGTTATCGAGGAGTTCGGGCGGTACAACGTCATCATCTTCATCTTCTACGTCCTCATCAGTCCACAACTCGAGCTGGCGGTGATGCGAGTAGTCAAGGATCTCCTGGTGCTGGTCGATCCAGCGATTGAGGCGTTGTATCTCCCGGTCAGTTTCACTGTTAACCATCAGAAACGCGATTAGCTTTCGCATCAGACGATCGCACGACCGCTCGAACGAGTAGACCGAACTCTCGAACCTCTTGAGGAAGTTCGTACGAATTAGCCCGACTACCTGCTTCTGGCGGTTTTCTTCAAAAGGGTCAACATCTGGATTGGGGCCCTTGTAATAGTGGAGTGGGTAGTAAATGGACAACGCAAACAGCGGTTGGTCCTTCGTAAAGGATTGATCGACGAGGTCGAGAAGTTTGCCGTAACTCTTGCGAATCGAGTAACCCGCAACGAGTGGGTCTTGACGTTCTGGGAAAGCGGCCGCATCTCCGGTCTCTTGGATTTGACTCGCCTTGGCATACGATCGGCTCCGTTGGACGACTAATCCACGAAACAACGGGTCGCCGACAAGTAATTCCTGAGCTTCTTCGGCGATGTCGGTGGGGTCGGACTGTTCATCCGTCGAGAGACGCTTCCTCAAGCTCTGGGTCATCGAGTTCAATCGAGCGCTCAGACTCGTGATGCCAAGCGTTCGCGAGAAGGCGTTATCGTCACCTCTCGAGAAAAGCTCCACAAGGTGACGAAAGTCGTTGAGCGAATTGTTAATTGGTGTTGCGGTAAGCATGTACAGCGTCTTCGGCTTACCAGTGCCGCCGATGAGGTCGAAGAGTTTCCAGTATCGCGAGCGCTCCTCGGGATTATCGGGATCCCCTCGCTTTCCGAGATTGCGGAAATGGTGGGCCTCGTCGATGATCACGACGTCGGCAAGTTCCTTGATGCGCTCGAAGCGTTCCGGAAAGTCGCCCGCGCGCGTGAGGTCAGTGTGCGAAAAAACCGAGAGATTGCTGAAGTCCGCCGATCCGCTGACTCCTCCGATATGCGGCAAGTACTTTTTCAAGTCCTTGTCCCATACCGCGTCCCGAACTGCCTTCGGTGCGAATAGTACGACGCGCTTATTTTCGTGAAGAACAAGACGCTCAATGAGCATCAGGCCAACGAAGGTCTTGCCAAGGCCCACGCCGTCGCATAGCAACGCGCCTCCGTGTTGTCGAGCGATGTTCAAGAGCGCCCAATATCCTTCTTGCTGGTAGCGATCTAGCTTGTCGAACATACGCGACTCAGTACGCTCCCAGGTCTCAGGTGTTGGTTCCTGATTTGCGAAGAGCGACTGAAGCGCCTTGGCCCAAATGTCGAATGGACTGCGCGTCTCCACGTGTCGTTCGATTATGCGAAGAAGCTCAGGGGCGATATCGACGGCGTCATTCCAATGTTTCTCGTACCACTCTTGGAGTTGGGCCACTTCAGCGGAGCTTTCAATCTTAAGGTTCAATTCCACATTCTGGGTCAGCCCGGGTCTGGTGAAATTACTTGAACCGACTAGGGCCTGTGATCCCACAACGTCGAATCGTCCGTGGGTGATATATGCCTTCGCGTGAAACTTGTCACGGTTATAGACGCGACAATCAATCTGTCCCTTGACAATCGCGTCGACGATCGCAGGGACGCCTTCGAGAAATGGGTCGACTTCCTTCTCCGACTCGATACTCTCATCCATTCTGAAGGTGGCCTGTCGCGTCACGGCTTCGAGTAGAGCCCTCTTCGTACGCTGGGCCATTTCGTCACCCATGAGGATTCGGATTTTTTCCAGTTTCTGCCAGTCGCCGTCCAGGTCGAGTAGAGCTCCAATCTCGAAGTAGCCTGTCGCGACGTCCATAGACCTCGCGAGTTCACACCATTCGCGTAGATACGCCAGGCCCGAACGTCCACCTGGAGCGTTGTCCACCACGAACAAAGGATTGCTCAGCTTCGCCAGATTGTCCTCAGTCATTGTCGTTCCCATTCTGGTCTCTCAGGACCTCAATTGAACGCCCATCTTGGCACTACCGAGTCTGTCATAGGCACGTTACGTATGCGGAGGGTCCCTTGATAATCTCGCCAAAAGACGTCAATGTCGTCGGGCGAAAAAATTGCCGACTGGGTCGGATGTGGTCCTTCGCAACTCTCGCCCGACCATATTGAGTCGATCTACGATGTGGCTCGTCGTCGGTCAACGCGGATTCCGTGATTCTCGGTTGCGGTGACCCCGTCACTGGTCTAGCGAATGGGTCGACGTCAATTTGGTGAAGGCGCATAATTCGAACTTTGACCCTCTGCATGCCATCGATTCGAGAATGGTTCATGGCGGTTCAAATTGATCCAAACTGGCTTCGTTTGTAGGGCTTTGAATTCCTCCCCGTTCATCAGAATTCACCTTTATTCAATACAACTGCTGAAGTGGCTGCTGAAGTAACTCCTCAAATGTGGTGCTGAACGGGCACTGACTTCGTATCTCTTCGTGCCCTGTACTGACAAGGCAACTCCATTCAAAGACAACTATCGCTCCATCACTCGACTGCTGATACGAACAACGAACGGAAGCGGGTAGGGGAGTGGACGAACAGACTCTGCTTCCTGTGACATTTAGGTTAGCTAGCGAAATCACTCAGAACCAACGTGATTTCGTTAAGGTGGCGCGTCACGTTCGCTGTGCAAATGTAAGTCTTGTCACCAACACTCACTGAAATTACGAAATCCTTTGATGCTTGCTTTCGGTCGATATTGAGTGGGATGGTGGACAAGTCATATTGAATTGAATTCGGATACCACTTTGCAGGCACTCCGCCCTTACGATTAATAGTCCACCCGCCCACCTTGTGTTCTGCTCGAAGATAGATGACTGGATGGTCTTCATCTAGCAGTGTCAGTCTTAGTGCTACAACTTCTGGGCTGACGCCTGCTTTATTTGCCAAGTCATTAAGTCCCTTTACATCCAGCACCCCCGCACTGGAACTCTTATTTCTGTTCAGTTCTGTCGCCAACCATTCTTGCGGGAGAAGTAAACATGCGGCGAGCCAGTCGACGTTAGTCTCAATAGGCTCAATCCGGCTTAAGCGGCTGCGATGACTCACGGCCAGTTCCTCTCCCTCGAAGATGATGTGCGCCAATTCATGGGCGAGCGAGAAGTTGGAGCGCCGTCTAGATTCGGACTCCTTAATCGTAATTTGAAATTGATGGTCCTTTCTAATTGTTTGTGCACCAAACTCAAGCGACGGATCCTCTCGCATTGGAGGAACGCTTAGCGCCTTGCGAATGGCTTCAGCGGAATTGGGTTGGTCAAGAAAAAGTGTGTCGAAGTTCGAGATGGTTTCATTTGCGATTCTGACTATCTCAGACGGCGGCAGGCTGGATCGTTTCACTTCAGTCAACCGAGGTAGCGAATCGCTTCTTTTGTGTTTGAACTGAAAACTAAGTTGAAAACCGAAGCATTGAAAGAACTCGTCAAATTCGGCGAACGATGACGAATCAAGTAGGTGTGGATTATTTCGCAACTGCATTATTCGAGCCAATCCCATTCGCTTGGAGCTACGAATCGGTTCAGCAGGCAATTGCCTTACTATCGAACTCCATTTGAAGGCATTGACTTCCCTAACCAAGGCGTGCAAGGAAAGTTCTCCTAGGATCGTCATGACCTGGTCAATTGCAGCTTGCGGCCATCGTGTTGGCTCACAGGGATACCAGACAAGACTGTGCGTCGTTCCAAGGACCAATCGTGAGATTCGGGTCGTAATTGAGCTGAGCACGATTGTGGGCTGCAGAGAATTCTCCGCTAGAACAAGTTCCTTCCCTTCACCTGTCGCGGGGAAATCCGACAAGGCGACCACGCAGTCGGATTGCGCAATTGCATTGCGATCGCCGTCATCAACCTCGCGAGCAGATTTGTCGGCATTAGTTTCAGGATCGAAGACTTCGTGAGGCACGTACACATAGAGACCGATCGCTCGAAGCGCATATGCAACCCGATTGTTCTGCTCCTTCTGCCAATTGTGGGCTAATTCTCCGCGTTCTTTGAATGTTTCGGACCAAGAATCTGGTCTCGAACGCTCGGAACCCGTGGCGCCACTAACACCGCGAGTCCAGAGCCATTCAGGAGAGACATCTTGAAAGCCAGTCAGAGGCGACGCGAGATAAATCCTCGGTTGGGTAGCTGGGAGAACCTCTGGAGGGTCTTTTGAGTATTCAAGGGACAAGATGGAGATTCTGGTCAATTCACTCAAACGACTTAAAAATGCTTCGTACAACTCTTTCAAATCCTGTGCATACCCTTGGAGTTGCCCTCCATAAGAATTGCACGCTGCGAGAATCTCCTTTTCCTTTATCTCGACACCATTGAGTCGATAAACCTGATCAACCAATCGTGTAGTCAACCGGACTTGAGCTTCGATGGTTTCGTCTGGCGCTGACAACGTCGATCCTCCATCATCGGCATGACGCCTTCGAAGTGGTCTCGTGAGGAGCGCGGCCTGCGCTGCGGATCCCGCGAGTTCATCAACTCCGAGGTTGCCATGAGTGCAAATTTCATTTGTCGCCCACCAAATGGAATTCAGAGCAAATGAATTAACGACGGTTTTTGAATCGTCAGCAAAGGCTTTAGCTACTTCGGCGGTCCACCAGCGCGGCAAGTTATTCATGTCCTCATTTCTCCTTCTGGCCGTAATAGAAGCCCAACATTGTCCCGGTTAGTCCGACTAACGGGCCCACTACGGCTGCCGAAACTCCTTCAACT
The DNA here is from genome assembly GCA_003133405.1 of Acidimicrobiaceae bacterium. Lineage (GTDB taxonomy): Bacteria > Actinomycetota > Acidimicrobiia > Acidimicrobiales > RAAP-2 > RAAP-2. Next base: position 69,009 of record PKXH01000095.1, read on the forward strand.
TGGCTCCAAGTTCTTAAACCACAGACCACCGAGATGAGAAGTAGGAGAAGTACGGCTGCGAGAAGAAGGAGCATGCCTATCGCGAGCCAACCTCTAATGTGTTCTCGGTCACGATCCGGGCTGTAGTCACTCGCAATCGGTCGCGGAATCGGCTGTAAGTCGATCTCTTCGATTTGGCAGCTCTCCTCCTTCGTCATTTCAACGAACAAACTCAATCTGTTTGATTGTTCCGTCTTCTAGTTCGAGCAAGAGCCGAGCGCCTTGCTTCAGGTTTCTTTGAACAAAGGCCTCCGTAGCTATCGCCTTCCGAATTGCATCATTCTGATCCAGCTTCGTCGCCGTTTTGATTTCCTCTAAATTCTCGACATCAGCATCCTGGAGAGTTGTATTGAGTCTTGGCATTTTCTTTTGATTGTCCTTTAATTACTTGGCCTTCAGCGCAGACGTTGCGCCTTTGAAGCATCAGTGTATCGCAAATGAGACGTTTATGCAACATATGAGTGGCGTTCATGAGTCTTGTCACTGGCATTTTGCCGGAGGCCGTAAACGTAAAGAATTGAAGGAAAGCTCAAAGAATTGGCACTTGTGAAGAAATCACGGCGAAGCGACTGACCGTTAGACATTGGCAGGTCGGAGGTAAAGGGAGGTCATGCCTTACCGCAATGAAATGTAGAACAGATACCCCCCTCTCGGTGCGACAAGCTTGGCATCAATAGCGGCTTCGTGATCAAGTAACCACTACACAAGTAGCCCTCGTGCAATCAGATCATGCATGAGCCGAGGAGCTTTCACTGGAGCGGGCAGTGCTGCGGCTCTCCACGCACGGACGAAGGAGGCTTCGCGACGACTCGGGTTAGTGGGGAGTCTCATCGGGGTTCTAATCTGAGACTGAAAATGTGCAACGGAGGCATCGTATGCGGCCCTTGACCCGCTAACCATTCCGTCAAAGGTAAAGATTTGAATACGCAACACTTCCGCGAGACCGACGACGCTGTAATCGCTGACTTCGACTACGTCCCCGACCGACAATGAACCTATGGCAGGTGGTGACTTGGTAATGCCCTTCCAGTATTTGAGAGCGGAATGGTAGTTATTCACGGCCGTGACGGTACGTAGGGTGGCAGTTCCTCCAGCGTGTGCCATGGCATTTCGCAATTCTTTGAATGCGCGATAGCAGAGTCCGAGTGTTGCTAGTCGGCTTGGCATGTAAATGGAACTCGAACGGCAACGTCTTGCTACGTCGGCCATTTGCCTGTAGTTGGGTCCGATGATTGGTCCAATAGAACGTCGTGGGGCACTCAGAAGAGCGGGTCGCTTGGCTTGCACAAGATCCTTCCATTTGGAATGTTTCGACGCGCTTAGTCCGAGTTCCTGAGAGGTTTCGTCCGCCCACGCTTCGTAAATCGAGAAAACGGATAGAAGTCTCATCTGATTAAGCGTCGCTTCGGATTCTTTCCAACTTCGCTGCAAAATGAGGCTGTACGCATTCGAACCCTTGCGTCCCAAATGGTCCGCAAACTTTGCCGATATAAGAGGTTGCGTCACTCCCTTTGACATTGAACTGAAGCCCGCCATTTGCCATCGAAGATTCCAAAGTGCAACCTCGGAGCCTGCGAAGAAGTCATGCGACTCCGCCAGACGCTCCATCGCGCGCCTCGAAGATCTCAATAGTAGTGTCCCGTTCTTCATGTATTGGCGAGCACCTCTCTTCCCGATTCCCCGTGAATCGCAGAGATACGTATATTCGGGGTATCTGAAATACTTATTCATCGTTTTGAGCAAGCGTAGGCGTGCCGTACGCTGACAGCAATGCATGGTGAAGATGTGGTTTGTCGAAGGCGAGGAACTTAAACGAAGCGCGGCTTTACAAACGTTCTATTCAAAAAGGTGAAGCGCTGCTCAAGATGACTTATGGCTGATCACTCGAATTGATCAAGAGTGAGATCTTCGCAACCTGACCGGGAATGCACTCCCTCACAAAGATGCCGCGCCAAGCAATTTCGAACACAATGGCGGCCTCGCTGCTCAGTGTCTACGCTAAGCCCATGCGGTCAAAAGATCACGTTTTAAGGGAGGTGGTCGAGTCATACCTTGATTCAGGCGACTTCAACGGACGCTTCACTAATGATCGCTCTTACAACGACGTCGAACTCGAGCTTGTTGGCCAATTGATTCTCGAAGGGGCGATTGAAGTCGTAGCAGAAGCCGACTTCCCAAATCCGAGTATCCGACCATGGCCATCGCGGCGATCCGCTCAAGACCAAGTTGCTGATCTTTCAAGGTTGACAGCCCATCCGATATACCTTTATCCAACAAACTCAGCGCTCGTGCAACGCCAAGAGGTCGTCGAGTTGAGTCAAGAGCCATACCGCCAGGCAATGGCGTCGGNNGGGCAACTCGAACTCTGCTTCTTTGAATGTCAAGTACTTGAGCAGTACCGCAATGATCCCCGCTTCCGATATTGGTTCCTCGACGCAGAGATTCACATTGGTGTGTCTGACGGCGTCTACCTCGATGAACTCGAGCCCGATAGAGACAAGATCGGGTCTGTTCGAGTCGGGGTCGGCTATGACATGTCCACTATCGGCACTAATCTCGTCCGCCGCTTCGTCTGCTGCTTCTATCGAGATCTTGCGGACCTAACACCAGAGCATCAGCAGCGGTGGAAGACCTTCGAGATCGAGCGACTCGAGGACTACCACCCTCACCCAATGTGGTGGGAGGAAATGATGGGCCAGTGGGGCGACTCAATTGGACCGTTTCAGAAGATTCAACTCGAGATGGAGGCGATCAACGATCTCTTCGGCTTTTCATACGCACAGAGTTTGTTCGAGACGACGGAGTTGCCCCGCGAGTTGGGTTGGGTTCTCCGGCCCTCGACGACAGAGTGGCATCAATTCGTGTTGGTTTTGGACAAGTTCCTCTCAGACAATCTTCAACACGCATCTCTGGGCGTTGCCGGTGTAGATCGAAATGATGCCGCCGGTGACCCCATGGGAACACTTCAGAGACTTGAGATGTATCTCACTGACGCCGGTTTGACTTCGGTCCAAGCCCGGGTTCTTGTCGATCCGTTTCGTTTCGTCCGGAAGGAGAGAAATGCGCCCGCTCACAAACTTGCAGTGCCATCCACCGAACCGGCTCTTATTGCGCGCCAACGCGACATTCTCGATCTGCTCATCCACTCGCTGATAGGCATCCGGCGGTTGCTTATGACTCTCCCTGCGGCTGCAAACTGGACGCCCGATGATCTGATCGAAGGAAAGTGGTACGCGCTGTAGAACTGAAGGTTCGGGCCGATGACATAGGCATCCGATACCCTTCGGCGTGTAGCCGTTGTATCCGTAGTTTGCAGTTCGATGTTTGGGGGAGTTGAACATGACCATGTCGCCGAGTGAGCGAAGCGCAATTCTCAGTAAATGGATGAAACCGTCCAGCGAAAGTGAGCAGACCCAACAAGACCGTGCTGAGACTATGGTGCGTACGGCGATTGCAGCGAACGAAAAGTTGAACAGCAGCAACCTACTCATCTATACAAAGGGGAGCTACCCAAACAATACGAACGTAAGTCTTGACAGCGACGTCGATGTTGTTGTCGAATTGCAGGAGTGCGCCTACTACGGATATCGAAGCGGAGTCACGCCCTCGACCACCGCTCCTGCTCCCTACGTCGGGGGTTGGACGCCGAGCGACTGGCGTTCAGAAGTGAAGGCAGCTCTGGTGACTGCGTTCGGTTCGGATTCGATTGACAGTACGAGCAAGATTGCGATCGAAGTCAGCGCAGTTTCCGGGAGTCGTCCCAGCGCAGACGTGGTCTCCAGTTTTGCCTACCACCTTTACAACGACACTGACCGGCGTACGAAAGAGGTGGGAAGTTGCGTGTTTCCTTCAGACGGCGCAGACAAGATCGTGAACTGGCCCAATCAGCAACTGATAAATGGTCGCAAACTCAACACCGATTCAGGTGGCCGCTACAAGGATTATGTTCGAATCTTGAAGAACACCGAGAACTACCTTTCAGCGCAAGGAACTATCAAGGTATTGCCTTCGTACCTGATGGAGTGCCTCACATACAACGTACCCGCAGCTGTCCTCTCCACTGGCAATCTGGATGCGGGGTTTCGTGCAAATCTCGTTGAACTTTGGAGACAGTTGGGCGTCGAAGACACCGAGACGAAGATGGTCGAACCAAATTGGTTGAAGTACCTATTTACAACGGCGAAGAAGTGGACCCTCCAAGATGCCAAAGACCTCGTGCAGGCCACGTGGTCGTACTTCGACTACTGAGCTCAAGCGATGTTCAAACGTCCAGCCGCTCTCGTTCGCACAACAGTGTTGGCGGTCGGCGTCATCTACTCATTGGTGCTCTTCGCTGCAGGAAGCAACCCGGCAACTTTATTCAGATACATGATGAGTGGTCTTCCAGCGCTTGCAGTCGTGCTTCTGCTCGTGTGGGACCTTTGGATGTGGCGTTTACCCGGCGTCCGTCGGTTGACCCACCGTCCACGAATTGAAGGTTTATGGCAAGGCCTTCTCCAGCCAACTGCAGAAAGCCTGATCCCCGCCGGGGGTAACCGCGGTCCAATACCTATCTTCCTGATGGTTAGACAGTCCTACTGGTCTCTGCACCTTCGTCAGTACACCGCCGAAAGTGCGAGCGACAGTAGTGCGTACTTCTGGGAACGCGTGCCTGGCACATTGGTCGATCGGCTCAGTTTTCTGTACGACAATCTTCCTCGACCCAGCGAGAGGCAACGGAGTAGTCCTCATCGGGGTTCATGCTCATTCGACAATCAGTCACTGTGCCCGAGTGCGATTCACGGTGTCTACTTCACGGATCGATATACGCAAGGTGAGATCGACCTGACATTCGTTGATCGAAGTGACGGATACGGTTCGTTCGCCGAGGCTCAAGCGCATGCGACTGCGGTGCACGTAAAGAACGACTGATGGACCTAAGTGGCGTCCCAACAAACCATCCCCTGATCGGATGTTTCGCAAAGTATCAACGAGCCCAAGAGCACTTCGACAATCTCAACGCCAAAGTGCTCGACCGATATGGAGAAGGTGCGCACCCGACCTTCCTCATTTCCCGAGGTATCGATCCTGACAACTCCAATGTGTTCCGGTGGATTGTCGAGAGTGTCGATGAACCGCCTCTCGAATGGGCGACAATTGTTGGAGATGTTGTCCACAATCTCAGGTCGTCGCTCGATCACCTTGTTTACGAATTGTCGTTTCTCGGAACTCGAGGTAGCCCTGGTAGCCGAACCTCATTCCCTTGCTCATTGACGAGAGCGAATTGGTGTAGTGGCGACACACAACGTGTCAAACTCAAAGGAGTGCTGGAACGGCACAAGCAGAGGCTGTACAAGGCTCAACCGTGTTACGGCCGACGAGATAATGCAAAGCCAGCATCGTTTGACCTTCGACTCCGCCACCCTCTGCGGGTTCTGCATGATCTTTGGAACGACGACAAACATCGAATGTTACTGCCGGTCGCTACTTGCATGACCAACGTTGATCTGATCATTGTGTCGACGATTGATTGTGAGTTGGCAACTGATACTCCGAAGTGGAACCCTTCCGCATTTGGACGACGACTTGAGGTCGGTACTGAGATCGCTTCAGTGGATATCGTGCACACAGGTCCATCGGCAGATGTTGATATGCGTTTTGTAACTGACAGTCAAGTGACTCTTCTCGACGGGGTCCCGCTGATGCCACGTCTCGCAAACGCCGCCGCAGCTGTAAGAGAGATCATTTCCTGGTTCTCGTACGAGTTTGAAACTCCAGACGCTCGAAAACTGTGGGGTTTAGAGCGATCTGGGATAGTAAAGCCTGCCACGACACTTTCTCGGCGGAGCCTCTACTCCATACCGTTTGAGATCCGAGTCGATCAATCGAGAGACCTGGACCAGGTGCTCGCTGAGCGCTACCAATCGCCGACTCAGTTGAATGGACTTCCTGAAAATCCGACGAAGTAGAAGTTTTCATTGACCGCATTGAAGGCTGCCCGAATTGAAGCCGCAGCGTCCTCCGGTTTGGCTTTGGTCTCCGCTGCTCTCTTGTTTGACGTATATGTGAGTTCATCACGCACTGCTGTTTGAGTCACTGACGTCTCCAAGTCTTCCAGCCCGAGGACGGCGGGCGCAAAGCGCCAAGCCGTCCGTTCGGGCTACCTGAGTGATCATCAAAATCGTTTAAAACTACAGAATTCAGAAAATATTTGGTTCCGTTCTCAAAGTTTCTGTTCGAAAACGGCGGCAAATTCGGTGTGGCTAGTTCTTGTAGAGGGCGAAAATTTCGCTCCTCTGTAAGGAGCACCATGAGACTGCCCATTGACACCGGATCCGTGAGGTTTGCGGCGGCCGCTCTAGCGCACGGTTCGTTAGAGGGATCTACAGTTCTCGCTCAACACCGAAGTCGCCTCGCGACGGCACCTGCGCATCAATCTCTGCGCCAGCGTCAATCGGCCCAAAGGCAGCGGCTGAAGAGCGAATCTCATCGAGCACATTAAGGGCGTCTTCGGCTCGATCGCGTTCTACGCGCTGTTCCGAAGCATGACGGGGAACGTCCCCAAGCGGATCTTCGACCGTCCGTATCCCCCATCGCTCGCGATAGGCAGCCACCGTGACCGCTGCGTCCCGCCACGCGAAAAATGCCTGCCCGGTTGGAGGGGGCCCGAGCTCTTCGACCCAGGGCTCAGCGTTGGTCAAGGCGCGCTCGATGAGGTACTCACAGCGATCCTCGATGGCCTGCCGCCGTTCCTCGAGCGCCGTGAGGACGTCGTCGTCAACCCCTTCGGGCACGACGAGCGGGAACAGGCCGGCGACGAAGCGCTCACGCTCAACGTCCGGCGCGTCGTCGAGCCAGCGCCGCAGACGGTAGTCCAGCACCGTCCCGGCATCCTGAGCGTCCTCCAGTGAGTGCTCGGCCAAGTCGACGAGGAGCTCTTCGACGTCGTATCCGAGTGCGCGGGCCCGACGGAGATCACCGCAGAACATGTCGAAGCCGTCGGAGCCGACGAGCACGGTCACGAGGTCTGGGTTCTCGATCGAGGTGCTCAGGAGCGCTGGCCAGTCGGTGGCGTCGCAAAGTGAGACGATGGTGTCGTACTCGGCCGCCAGGGTGGCCACCGACTCACTGGTGTCGCCGGCAGTGCGAATGATGTCCGTCGCCGAGCGGGTCTTCTGGTAGTTCGCCAGGATCGCCTCAAAGGTCCCGCGCAGACCGGTGGGGGCATGCACGCTGGGGTGTGCCGTGGCCGGATCGACGTCCCAGCCGGTGTCGACGTAGAGCACGTTGGACTCACGCCCGCGGGTGACCCCGACGTACAGCGATTCGCGGTCGGTGGCGGGGTCGACGAGACAGTGCGCACGGTCGACCGTGCGGCCCTGAGAACGGTGCAACGTCGACGCGTAGCCCAACTCCACGAACTCGCGAACGTACTTACGCGGGATCTCTACGGTGGCTTCGCAGTCCCGGCGTCGCAGGATAATCGAGCCGTCCGCAATGAGGTCGTCGACGACCCAGGCGTTGCCGTTGCGGACCCAGTCCCCCTCGCCGTCCTTTAGGGTGCGGTCGTTGTGCCGCGTGACGACGAGGTCGCCCACACCGGCGTAGCTGGCCGCGATACGGCACTCCCCTACGACCTCACCTCGCGCTATGCGCTCGATCCGAGCGCGCGCGTTCAACGCCGTGACGGTGGCGTTGTCGCGGGCCATCATCAGCGACTCCTTGCCGTCGCGTCGATCGTCCAGCCAGGCCTGGTAGATGCCTTCGGTCAGGGTCTCCCGGTCACCCTCGCGGAACCGGTCGTGGCGGGCGTAGGCGAAGAACGCGGCTTCGTTGCCGTCGCGGACAAGCAACGAAGCCTTGGCCTCCCACTCCTCGCCGAAGCGCTGGATTGTGTCAAGTGTGACCACGTCGACACGCGAGTCGACGAGGGTTGAGAACATGCCGCCGGCGTCAACGGCACCGAGCTGGGCGTAGTCGCCCACAGCCAACAATTTGGCCCCGGCGTCGCTCACGGCCGACATGAGTTCATCGAAGTCGAAGGTCGAGATCATGCTCGCCTCGTCCACGATGACGAGTTGGCCCGCGTGCAGTTGCCAGCGCTCAAGGGCGGCCTCGAGGTTGTGGGCCGCCGCAACTTGGCGAGCCGTGGGCGCGAGGCCGGCTGCGTAACGCGTGTTCATGCCCGTGAGTACTGACTTCAGTCTGCGACGTGTCTCGCCTACCCGCCGGTGTTCGGTGAGGAACTTGCTGACGTTCTCGGTGTCGATGCCGAGTTCATCACCGAGCACCTCGGCCGCGGCCGCCGAAGGAGCGAGACCGAGTACGGTGCCAGGACCGAATTGGGCCTCCCAGACCACCTTGAGTCCCGCCATCGCCGTCGACTTGCCGGAACCCGCCGGGCCCACGAGAAGGTCCAACTGACGACCAGAGGTCGCAACGGCCGCAATGGCCCGGGCCTGGTCCTCGCTCAGGGCGTAGGTCCGATCCGGAAGTAGCGCCTCAACCACGGACGCGGCGATTTTCGCCTCCACGGCCGGCGCCGCGAGCACTTCGCTGGCAGCGAGCAGTCGGCCCTCGGCGTCGAGTATGAGATGTGACGTGTAGAGGAAGTGCGCCGTATCGTGAAAGGCGGAGATCCCGTTCTCGCGCGTTAAGAGCGCCGGTACGCTGCGAAGATCCGGCGTGTTGAGCAGGACCGCCTGGGCCGCCGCCAGCCCGCCGATCCGACGGGTGACCCCCTCGCGATCCTGATGGGTGAGAAAACGCGTGCCGTGCAAGAGCCGTCCGGCCTCGGCGCGAAGGTTGGAGTTGGAGAACGTGGCGCGCTTGGTCGACACCCGCTCCAGGGCTTCGCGGGCCAGGCGCTCGAGGACCTCGGTGATGAAGGCCTCGGCGGCGACGGCCTGGGGCCAGGTGACCAGGTTCGCCACGTAGGCCTCGAGTTCGTCGGGCTCTAGGTCCAGGACCTGTCCCGCGCGCTCGCGCCAACTCTCGATGAGCGAGGCCAGGCTGTGGTGCGACTTGGCTGGGCGCGTGGCGAGGGTCGCGGTCTGACGCAGGCGGATGACCTCGACGTCGGTGGGCGCCCGGTCGTGATCGTCCTCGAACTGGAGGATCAGGCCGTTCTTCTCGCGCTCGATGTCGGCGCTGCGGGTGGAGAAGGCGGCCATCAGGTCGGGCGCCACGCCGGCGACCTCCCACTTGGGAGCGGGGCTGTAGCGACGCGCCAGCGCGGTCCAGTTCAGGCCCACCTTCTCGGTGAGCCGGTCCATGAGCAGGCCCTGGTGCAGCTCGGAGAGCTCGACCGCAGAGGCGTGGATGGACCGGCTGTCCAGGGCGCGCCACGCCCCGTCGCGCGCGCTCTGGGCCCGGTTGAGCACCGCCACGTGGTCGTGCAGTTGGGGGTCGCCGCTCCGGCTGTCGAAGTGAGTGAAAGCCGCCGCCACCACCCCCCTGGTCTCATCGACGACGATCCCGTTGGCACCGGCGCGCACCCGAAACACGTGCTCCTCGGCGTAGGCCAGGACCTCTTCGAGGGCCTGGGTGTGGCATTCGTAGATCATCTGGCGGACCTCGGGGCTGGCCAGGGCCCAGACCACCGACACGCTCTTGGACGGGCTGAAAGTCAGGTCGAACGACCCCACCGCGTTGGCCCGGATCTTGCGCTGGGTGAGGCACTCGCCGGTGATGGGGTCGGCCAGCTCATGCATCATCAGTCGCAGGTGCTCGTCTTGGACCACGGTGCCCGGGGCGACTCCTAGGCCGCCGTTCAGCCCCGCGAGCCCTTGGCCGAGGAACCGGCCTGGAGGGGTCCCGGTCGCGTGGTAATACTTTTCGAGATTCTGGTCCCCCTCGATCCGGCGCCCGTCGCCGGAGACGATCGACTGCATCAGGTACTTGTAGCCGGNNTAGCCGGTCCCCCTCGACAGCCGGCGCAGGGACATCATGCGAGTTCCCTCTCGGCGAGGATGATCTCAGCGTCGAGTTCGAGCTGGGTGTCCAACCATTCCGGACCAAGGTGATGTGCGCACTCGGCCAGCCAGACCAGGTACTCGGGACTGTCCGACCATCCGACCTCCACCACTTGGTCATGCTCGGTGTCGGTGGTCGCTACCGGGGCGACGCCAACCAGTCCGGCCTTTTTGCGGAGCCGGTAAGCCCGATACCGAGCAGTGTCGTCCGAGTAAATGCGGGGACGTCCACCCTTTGACTTGGGTGGCTCCTCACCCGCCCGCGCGAGTTGAACGCGTCGCAGTTTCTTGGCGTTTGAAGCTCGACCCATGAGTCGCGAGTATAGCGCCACGAAACATACAATGCCAGACGTGTGGAGCAATATTCGAGAAATCTTCGATCCGTGAGATTTGGGCGGGTCTGTGGACAAAGTAAGTGCTGAACTTGTGGACAAGTGACGAGACGAAAAGGAGAGATCGTCGAGGGAGTGAGGTAATCAATTGAGGATTGA
>PKXH01000001.1 GCA_003133405.1 Acidimicrobiaceae bacterium
AAATCCCACGGAAAATCCCACATACTAGAACGACACTACCGGACGAGTTTCCGTTCAAAACCGGGTTGAATCCGACGCCATCGGACCAGTTCGAGTGAAAGCATCCACCTCATAATCCCTGGGTCTTGGGTTCGATCCCCACCGGCCCAACGAAGCGCCGTGTTCTCGGGGCAGATGCGACTCAGGTGTGGCTTCGCAGGAAACTGCGAAGGGGCCCGTTCACCTCGTCGGGATGACTGAGGTTCGAAGCGTGCCCAGCCCCTGGTATGCGAATGAGTCCTTCACAGTGCGGTAGGAGTGAGGCCAAACGCTCGGCCTTGTCCATCGTGATGGCAACATCTTCCTCGCCGTGGAAGATGATCGCGGAGGCCGTGATCTCAGGGACCCGATCCCAAATGTCGTCACGATCCATGAGAGTGCGAAACGGGAAGAGAGCCTCTCCTTTCGGCCGGGCCGCCCACTTTGCGGTCCAAGATGAGTGGTCATAGCCCGGGCTCATGATCGTCGCGGCCACAGCGTCGAGGATTGCAGCGGACGGGCCGTTCGCGATCCACTCTGCATTCATTGTCTCCAAGAGTGGACGGACATCGTCCGCTTCGACTCCGCCTTGAGTGTCGATCAAGCCGAGTCCGAGTACGCGCTCTGGCGCACGTAGCGCCGCTCTCATAGATAGGAAGCCGCCCTGGGACATGCCCACGAAGAATGCCGCGTCGATCCCGAGGTGGGTGAGCAATGCGAGCGCGTCATCGGCTGAGTCCCAGTAGGTGAAGGGCTCGGTCGCGGGTGTCTCACCGAAACCCCGCTCGTCCCAGGTAATGCATCGGAATTCATCGGAGAGGGCAGCCACCTGTGGCGTGAACATCTCATGGTCCATGAGAAAGCCGTGACTAAAGATGATCGGGGTGCCAATTCCTCCGGAGTCCTGAAAGAAGAGGCGTTGTCCATTGACGTCAGCAAACGACATTTAATTCCTCACTCGTCTCATAGTGCACAAGATAACTGAATGTCGTCGTCCTCGCTCGCAAGGGCGATAGGCGTCGATTGGACGGCTGGAGCCAGGGACGTAACGGTGTATCTCGCGAGCGATTGGCAACTCCGCCGCCTCGCTTTACCGAACCTCTGGCTCCTACTCAAGGTGCCCTCGTCGACACTTGTTGGGTCGCCTACAGAATTCCAAAAGGAATCTCAACGTGATTCAAGCTACCCTTTCAATCAAATTGCTACCAAGCAGCCAGTGCATGGTGGCAGACGTATCACGTCGGAAATCCGAAACGAACTCGCACGCGACGACTCCCATTCAGAAAATCCCGCGTTTCATCCCACATTCCAATCCGACTCCACCGGACCAATCCAACCGAAAGCATCCACCTCATAATCCCTCGGTCGTGGGTTCGATCCCCACCAGCCCCACTGACTCCAGTTTTTGTGCACGTGTTGGCTCGATAAATTAGTTTCGTGACTTCGTTCGAGTCAGTTTCTACGTGGAAGCAACCCAAAGCTGGGATTAGTTCCGAATCTCGCGCATTGATGATCGGTGATATTGCGAGCAAGATTGCGAACTTGTCGAAGTGCCGTTTGCGCGTTGCGATTGATGGTCGAACTGCCTCAGGCAAGACCACCTTCGGCGACGAACTTGCCGCAGCGCTGAGACTTCTTGGTCGTTCCACGCTGCGGACCAGCTTGGATGACTTTAAGAAAACGTGGCGCGATGCGAAAGAGAAGGGCTATGACCGCACAAGTGGAGAGGGATATTACAGAAATGCCTATGACTTCGAGTCGGCAAGGGAGCTCCTACTGAAGCCTGCTGGCTCCGAAGGATCAGGTCAAATCGTTCTCTGCGCGCATGACCCACTTACCGGACAGGACCATCGAAACGTATTCGTAACTTCGTCTGATGAAGCCATCCTCATCGTGGATTCTGTGTTTGCCTTCCGACCCGAATACAACGTCTTCTGGGATTTCAGAATCTGGATTGAGGTAAGTCCACAAGTTGCCTTGGAGAGGGGTATCGCTCGAGACTCTGATGCCGAAGGGTTTGAAGCGGCGACATTCGTGCACCGTTATAGGTATGGGGTAGCCGAAGAGATTTACATCGAAGAAGTGAATCCGTGCGCATTAGCGGATGTGAGAATTGACAACACTGACTTCGCCCGTCCCCTGATTCTTTAGAATTCAACGCACGTGGACGACAAGATGAAGGTGCCACTTTTCTGTTGAACGGTGGACCTGAATTTGGAAAGCGTGCGTTCGAAATCCCACGTTTCATCCCACGTTTCATCCCACTTACCAATCCGACTCCTCCGGACAAATATGTCAGAAGAACTCGCACCATTCTGATCGTTTGCCTTCACCTCATAATCCCTCGGTCGTGGGTTCGATCCCCACTGGCCCCGCCAGAAAGGCGGTCACGGCGGCCGTCGCCGCGACGATTCGTGGATCCTTCAAGGACGAACTCATCGGAGCACGCATGCAGCGACGCTCATCACGACGTACTTCGGTCAGGCACGAAAACTCGAATGAATCGTGCGGTACAGAATCGAGTTGCTAAAGCCCATCAATGAGGTCGCGCAACGCCGCCCTATAGACATTGAGAGCCTGGCGCCCCTTGGGAGTAAGAACTACCTCGGTGCGAGACGCGGAGCCGTTCCCGGACTTCTCGGTATGGATGTACTTTGCGTCTTCAAGCTTGCGCAGGTGAGTAATTAGATTTCCGGAACTCAACCCGATCATGTCTTGAAGTCGCGTGAACGAGAGTGTGTCGCCGACCGGCAGGACTGAGAGCGTGGCCATGATGCGCAGCCGCGCGGGCACGTGAATCAACGGGTTGAGTTCACCAACGGCCATAACCGATTACCTACGAGCTGCGCTGGACGATTCGAACCGCGGCGAAGCTCACGAACGCTACGGCTAAGCCGATGCCGGTGACCAACCAGGCGGCGACGGGTCCGGCGAAGGCGCTGCCGAGGCCGATGGCGATCAGGACGACTCCGAGGATGAGGGCAGGCAACTCTTCACGAATGGCCCCGATGGTCACGAAGACCGTTCCGGCAAACAGCCACGGCACCGAGGCTGGGTAGATGCCGTAGACGATTGCGTGGCTAGCTCCGGCGTGGTAGAGCGCTCCTTGAAAGGCGGAGTACGCGACGATGACGGTGATCCAACCCGATCGATACGCCTTTCGCTG
>PKXH01000005.1 GCA_003133405.1 Acidimicrobiaceae bacterium
TTACACAAGTCAGACGTGTGCTGAGTGCGAGCACGTCGAGCCTGGAAACCGAGTCAATCAAGAGACGTTCCGTTGTCTGGCCTGTGGTCACGAAGACCACGCTGACATCAACGCCGCGCGTAACATCCTCCGGGTCGGTAGAGCTCGGCAGGCATCTGCCTGCGTTGGCCGATAGTGGGTCGCTACCCTATACCCCCGAGCGGACCGAGGGGAACACGCAATCCTGCGTGCGAACATTCGAGATCCGTGGAGCTGTTCTGCGTCTTCCTCGTCAGCCAGAGGGCCAGACTTTAGAGATTGTCTCGCGGAGTGTCTTGGGAAGTCCCGCGACGACCAGATTGTAAGAGTGAGAAATCATTGCATTAATCTCACGGTCGGGGATACTCCCGTCGAGGATCACGGTGTTCCAATGCCTTTTGTTTGGGGACTACATACTTGACTCAACCTAGGCGTTCCTTTTTCCGGTAGATTCTGCAAACGCGATCCGGTGCGATTCGGAATTTCGTGCCGTGATTCCTGAGTCCCGTAGAGCCTGGACTGGCCTCTCTCACGTCGAAGTCAACGGCCACGGTGCCTACGCAACATTCGAGAATAAACAGGCTTAGGTGCAAGTCCTCGAAAGCGTCTGCATTGAGAAAGCGAACCCTCTGACCGTCTTTCTCGCCCTGCACCAGTAGCAGTTTTCGCAACTTCGCTCCAACGGCACCTAGCAAAACATCGTGACTCCACATTGGCACAACGCCATTGCCGCCAAAGGGTCTCACCACCAGGTATCCTGCATCATCAAACACTTGGAAGCGATCTGAACGCCCATTGATCGTGTGACGGAAACTAAGTCGATTCTGTGCGTCCTTCCAGCCGTACTTGCTCACCATGTAACGCATGACGCCTTCGGGGCCCGGTTCTTTGTGGAACAGCGTGATCAGATTCGTCCTGGCCGTGTAGTACTTGACTTCCCAACCGATCACGTCAGCAATGTCCATATTGCCAGCGGTGAGACCAATCAGGTCCTCTAGGAAGTTTCCGGGCCCTCCGGTGCCGTTGTAACGCGCATTAGTAGGTGGCATGTCCATCCAACCCATTGCGATGATGTCGCGAAGTCGCGCGAACAGTTCCGACTTGGTGCGCGGGACATTTCGTTGAAAGAGTTCATCCATGCTCATACGTAGTCAGCCGGATATCCCATAACAACCAGTGCTGCCTTCCATGCCTCGTCTCCGTATTTCTCGATCCATTCGGGACTCTTCCAGATTTCCGACGCTTTACGAATAGCGAGTAGTTCGTCCTTTGAGAGTGTCATTTCTTTTTGCGGGTCAGTCGTCGGTAGGCTGCGATTCTTTCGTTGGCTTGCTTCACGTAGTCCTTGCTCAACTCCACTCCAATCCAGTCGCGGTGCTCAGATTCAGCCGCGATGGCTGTGGTCCCTGAGCCCATGAAGGGATCACACACCACCTGCGCCGTTGTGGACTTAATACACCGTTGCGCCAGTTCGACCGGGAATGGAGCCGGATGAGGGTTCTTGGCCTCTTGAGGGATCGTCCATACGTCGCCTAAGGCGTTCGCCTTGTCTGCAAGTTTGAAATCCGGCTTGCAGATCAGATAGATGACTTCATAGGTCGGCAGGAAATACCCGGGGTTGAAGTTGATACCACCGTCACGCTTCCAAATGATGATCTGGCGAACAGGGAAACCCTCCACAATGTCAGAACGGTCCTGCAAGAAACCACCCTGAACACGCCATTTATGGTTGTAGAAGATCGCCCCGTCCGAGCGTAAAACCCGCATCATTGCCTGCAAGCAGCGACGCTGCCACTCCACGTACTCGTCGTGTGGCATGTCGTCAGAGTGGTCCGAATAGCCGTTCAAGAGTTCAGCGTTTGACCACTTGCCGCCGCTACCGTTCTTCATACCGTTGCCCGTTGAATTCTTCAAGTTGTATGGCGGTGACGTGACAAAGAGACCTACCGACTCAGCGGGCATTCGGCTAAGAACTTCCTCACAGTCGCCTAGGTGGACTTTGCCTGTCCACTTTTCCATGAGCGAGAAAGGGACGTGCTTGACGGCAGCCGAAAGTAACTCATCGAACTCGACGCCGATTGACTCTGTCTGTTCTGCGCTCACGCGATCAATCCCTTGTAAGTAAGACGCAGCCCTGACGCTGATTCGAGCATCGCATCCATGCGGGCTCGACCACCTAGTTCGGCCTCTGCCATTCCCCAACGGGTCTCAAACTCGGCCAAGTAGCGGTGCAAATGCTTCCGGCTCATGTTGTGAAATATACCGTAGTGACCCCTCTTTAGAAGAGCCCAAAAGGACTCTATTCCGTTGGTGTAACAGTCTCCCATGACGTACTGTCCGGCGCTGTGATTGACGCTCGCGTGCTGGTAGTCGGTGAGCCCGAGGTAACTGCGGTGGTCATCGGTGTAAAGCGTCGATCCAGGCATGACGTTTGACTTAATGAACTGGTGAACCTCATTCGCGGATGGGCTCTCGATCAGTTGCGTCTTGACTCGCCCCTCGCGCTCGACAACACCGATTACCGGCTGCTTTCCAACCGCTCCACGACCCGCGTGCTCGCGCTTGCTGGCGTGTTTGTTCTTTTCCTTACCGCCCATGTAAGTTTCGTCGGCCTCAACTACACCGTGGATCGGGCCACCCATATCGCCAATGGCAATGGCGACCTCACGCAGCCGTCCAAGCATGAACCAGGCCGTCTTTTGAGTGACGCCAATTTCGCGGGCCAACTGCGTCGAAGCGATGCCCTTACGGTTTGACGTGATTAACCACGCAGCCGCAAACCACTTGCGAAGAGGCAAGCGGCTCTCTTCAAAGATCGTGCCCTTGCGGACGCTGAACTGGCCCTTGCAGTCCGAGCACTTGAACAAGAAGCCACGGGTCAGGCGGTAGATTTTGCGCGATTCGCCGCACAGCGGGCACACAACGCCAGTGGGCCAGCGCAGTTCCTCTAGGTGGCGGACGCAACTCTCCTCGTTTGGGAAGGTCTCCATCAGGTCAAACATGCTGTCAAACTTCATAATCTGGGCTCCTTGTACCTAACTCCACCATTATACCCTACAGTTGTAGTGGTGTCAAGTATATAGTTCCCTTTTGTTTAGGTGATAGCCGGGTATTACCGCTTCAAACTCTTCTCGCAATTCGAGGGCGAGCATGGGCTCACACTTCAACGATAGAGCAGGGGGAGAGTCTTCTGGTGAAAGAATTGCGAACATCTTTCCCGCAACTTTGTACACGTCGACGTCAGGGCCGAAAGGTTGTTCTTCGCTTGTCTCGGGAAAACTCAGCGCGAAGGCCGCGATCCGTTCGACTTTCATACGTTGATGCTGGAGGAATCAACGCCGGACTGTCCAATGATCGTCACTTTGAATTCCCTTGTTTTCAGACGCTGGTAAGCAGGAGTTCGCAGAGGGCGACGGGTTGGGAGAGCATCGGCGAGTGGCCGCTCACGAGCGTGGCCACCTCGTCACAACGCGCGGCCATGACGTCTTGGAGAGCGGGATCAACCGCCTGGTCGAGCGAGCAGCGCACGTACCAGGAGGGCACCTCGACGTCGAAGGAACTCCGCGGGCTGCGCAGGCTCGCGATGGTCTGAATGGAGAGATTTGAAACGGCCCACGCCGCCACCTCGTCCGTGCAGTCCTGGTAAAGCGCTGAAATCGCACGAGCGGGGTTGAGGCGCAAGTGGTCGCCCTCGACCTCGATGGCTTCGTCGAGGAGCGTGCGCACTGGCACCTCCTGAATGGCTTCGCTGGCGCTCTGTCCAAGGGCCGGCACGAGGGCGGCGACGTAGACGAGGCGTTCCAAATTCGGAATTCGGTCCGCCGCCTCGGTAATCACGGCGCCGCCGTAGCTGTGGCCGACGAGTACCACCGGCCCGTCGAGCTTGGCGATCTCGACGACTTCGTGCGCGTCGTCGCCAAGAAACGTGTTGGGGTGCGCGCCGTGGGTCGAACTCGGCAGATCGAGCGCGGTCCACTGCACGTCGCGTCGAGTGAGTTCGTGGCCCACGTCGCGCCAGCACCACCCGCCGCCCCACGCGCCGTGAACGAGTATGTACGTCGTGTCAGTCATCGTTTCCCTTCTCTCTTGGAGTGAGGATAGGCGGATTATTCCCTAGAATGTTCTAATGAGCCGCCTATTTGACGTCGTCGCCGTGGAAGAGAAGTGGCAGGCGACCTGGCTCGATGAGGGCACCTACGACGTCGAGAACGACGATCCGCGCGAGCGCTACTACGTCCTTTCGATGTACCCCTACCCCTCGGGCTTCGCGCACCAGGGCCACGTGCGCAACTACACCTTCGGCGACGTCGTGGTGCGCTACCAGACCATGCTCGGCAAGGCCGTGCTCTCGCC
>PKXH01000021.1 GCA_003133405.1 Acidimicrobiaceae bacterium
GCGCCGTTGATGAGCAGTTTGTAGGTCTTTCGGACCTCGAGACGCTCAGACATTGAGGTACGCCTCGAGGCCGTGTCGGCCGCCCTCGCGGCCAAAGCCCGACTCGCGTACACCGCCAAAGGGACTGGCGGGGTCGAAGCGGTTGTACGTATTGGCCCAGATGACCCCGGCGCGCAGTCGCTGCGCGACCCACAGCGTGCGCGAACCCTTCTCGCTCCACACCCCACACGCCAGGCCGTAGTTCGAGTTGTTGGCCTTGGCCACCGCCTCTTCGGGGGTTCGAAAGGTCAGTACCGAGAGCACGGGACCGAAGATCTCTTCGCGCGCGATGCGGTGCGACTGGGCGACGTCGGCAAAGACTGTCGGCGCGAACCAGTAGCCCTTCTCGGGCAACGTGCACGAACTGGTGTAGCGCGTCGCGCCCTCGGCTTCGCCGTAGGCGGTGAGCTCTTTGATGCGCGCCAGCTGCGCGGCCGAATTGATGGCGCCCACGTCGGTGTTCTTGTCCAGCGGGTCACCGACGCGCAACTGGTCGACCCGTCGCAGCAGTCGTCGCAGCACTTCGTCCGCGACGGACTCCTGGACGAGGAGACGCGACCCCGCGCAGCAGACGTGCCCTTGATTGAAGAAGATCCCGTCGATGATGCCTTCGATCATCTCGTCGACCGGCGCGTCCTCAAAGACGATGTTGGCGCCCTTGCCCCCGAGCTCGAGGGTCAGATGTTTGTGGCTGGAGGCGACGCGTTGTTGGATCATCCGTCCGACCTCGGTCGAACCGGTGAAGGCGATCTTGTCCACGTCGGGGTGATCGACCAGCGCGGCGCCGGAAGAGCCGTCGCCGGTGATGATGTTGACAACTCCGGGAGGCAGGTCGGCCTGTTGAAGAATCTCCGCGAGCACCAGCGCCGAAAGTGGCGTCGTCTCGGCGGGCTTTAAGACGCAGGTGTTGCCCGCGGCGAGGGCCGGCGCCAACTTCCACGCCGCCATGAGCAGGGGGAAGTTCCAAGGGATGATCTGTCCGGCGACGCCCAGGGGTTGGGGATTGAGCCCAAAGCCCGCGTAGTCGAGCTTGTCGGCCCACCCGGCGTAGTAGAAGAAGTGCGCCGCGGCGAGAGGTATGTCGACGTCGCGTGACTCGCGGATGGGCTTACCGTTATCGAGCGTCTCCACGACAGCCAACTCGCGCGAGCGCTCTTGGATCAAACGAGCGACGCGAAAGAGATACTTCGCACGCTCGGCGCCGGTGGTTTTGGACCAGACGGTTTCATACGATCGACGGGCCGCGGCGACGGCGCGAGCCACGTCGACGCTCGACGCCTGGGCCACACTCGCAAGGGGCTCCTCGTTCGCAGGGTTGAGCGTTGTGAACTGCTCGTGCGAGTTCGGATCGGTGAACTCGCCGTTGATGAAAAGCCCGTAGCTCGGTTTAAGGTGCGCGATCGCCGCCGATTCGGGCGCCGGATCGTAGGCCAGGGATCCTAAGGGAGAGTTCGTCAGGTCTTCACTCACGTCAATCTCCGCTGAACTCGTCGGGTCGCACGTAGGCGCCACGGCGTTGCTTCAGCCGTTGCATCAATAGATCGTTCAACAACGAGGACGCCCCGAAGCGAAACCGATCGGGTGTCAGCCAGGCCGAACCCACGGTCTCGTTCACAACCACGAGATAACGAAGGGCGTCCTTGGCGCTGCGGATGCCGCCCGCCACCTTCACCCCGACGAGTTGTCCGGTCGTCTCGGCGAAGTCGCGCACCGCCTCTAGCATCACCAACGCCGCGGGCAACGTCGAAGAGACCGCGACTTTGCCCGTGGAGGTCTTTATGAAGTCCGCGCCACCGAGCATCGCGAGCCAACTGGCCCGACGCACATTGTCGTAGGTCACCAACTCACCGGTCTCGAGTATTACCTTGAGGTGCGTTTCACCGCAGACCTCTTTCACCGCCGCGATCTCGTCAAGAACTTGACCGATTCGCCCCGAGAGGAAGGCCCCGCGATCGATGACCATGTCGATCTCGTCGGCGCCGGCGAGGATGGCCTCGCGGACGTCGAGCAGTTTGACGTTGAGCGGCGCACGACCAGAAGGAAAGGCTGTCGCCACGGCCGCGACCTTTACCCGCGACGAGCCAAGCACCGTGCGGGCGTGGGCGACCAGGTCGGGATAGACGCACACCGCCGCCGCACTCGGGACACTCTCGTCGCGCGGATCGGGGTGCATGGCCTTAGCGCACAGTGAGGTGACGCGTCCAGGGGTGTCCGCCCCCTCGAGCGTCGTCAAATCGACCATTGAAATCGCCAGATCGAGCGCCGTGAGTTTCGTCGACTTCTTGAGCGAGCGAGTGGCAAGTTTGGCGGCGCGAGCTTCAACCCCGACGGCGTCGACGCCGGAAAGCCCGGCGAGCAGAGATCGAAGTTGGGTCTCGGATTCGACGGCCGGGGGCCCGGTGCGACGGGGCAGCTGCACTCCCCGTTCATCACTCGTTACCAGCCGTAGTCGCGAGGTACTCACCTGACTCACGCTAGCCATCGTGGCGAAAGTCAACCTAGGGCGCGCCGTCGACGTAGATCGGCAGTTCATTCGCCGCACGGCGCTGTTCGAGTGATGGCGCGGCGATGTCTTTCTCGCTGACGATGGGCTTACCCGAGAGCGGCCACGGTACGTTGAGCGTCTCGTCGAAGGGATTGATCTCGAGCTCCATCGCCGCGTTGAACGGCGAGGACAACAGATACGAAAGAGCGCCGAGCTCACTGGTCACACAGAAACCGTGCGCGGCGCTGGCTGGCAGCAGGACCGAGCGCTCGTCGCCCGCGGCCAGATGAACGACCTCGACGTGGCCAAAGGTCGGCGAGCCCACACGAACGTCCACGATCACGTCGTCGAGTTCACCGAACGCGCAGGTTACCAGCTTCGCCTGACCGCCGGGGGCAAGCGAGTAGTGCAGCCCTCGCACAACACCGCGCTTGGAAGTCGAGAGATTGGCTTGGTGAATCGGAAACGTGACGCCGCTGGCCTCGAGGTCCTCGCGTCTATACCACTCGCGAAAGAATCCCCGTTCGTCACTCCACACGGGCGACTCGAGCACGAACAGCCCGGGAATCGACAGCTCGATCACTTTCAAGCGTCGCGCTCCTTCAACGGTCGCCACCACGCCTCGTTCTCGCGATACCACTTCACCGTGCGTGCGAGTCCGTCTTCGAAATCGGTCTCTGGCCGGTAGCCGAGCTCCTTTTGGATCTTGCTCCAGTCCACGCTGTAGCGACGATCGTGGCCCAGGCGGTCCTCGGCCGGCTCGATCAGGGACTCGTCCGCACCGCAGAGATCCAACAGCAGTCGGGTGATCTCTATGTTCGAGAGTTCCGTGCCGCCGCCGATGTTGTAGATCTCGCCCGCTCGCCCATCTTCGAGCACCCGGAGAATTCCTTGACAGTGGTCGTCGACGAACAGCCAGTCGCGCACGTGCAGCCCGTCGCCGTAGAGCGGAACCGCCTCGCCGTCGAAGAGGTTCGTGACAAAGAGCGGAATGAGTTTCTCAGGGAACTGACGCGGTCCGTAGTTGTTCGAACAGCGCGTGACCATGACATTGAGCCCGTAGGTGCGCTGGTAGGCCAGCGCGGCGAGGTCCGAGCCGGCCTTGCTCGAGGAGTAGGGCGAGTTGGGTTGGAGCAGGTGATCCTCGCGCCACGCGCCGTCGTCGATGGATCCGTAGACCTCGTCAGTGGAGACGTGCACGAAGCGTTGCACCCCGGCCCGTCGCGCACTTTCGAGAAGTTGCTGCGTACCAACGACGTTGGTCTCGAAGAACAGGCGCGCGCCCGTGATGGAGCGATCAACGTGGCTCTCCGCGGCGAGATGCAACACGGCGTGCGCGCCCTTCAGAACTTCCTCGGTGACCAACTCATCGGTGATCGAACCCTTGACGAAGGTGACGCGTGAGTCACGCATGACCGCCTCAAGATTCTCAAGACGTCCCGAGTACGTGAGCGCGTCGAGCAAGACAACGTCGTCGTAGCCCAGTCGTTCGGCTTGGGCGACCAATAGTTCGCTCAGTCGCGATCCGATGAATCCGGCCGCTCCAGTGATCACAACGCGCATAGCACTACCTCGGCCTTTAGAAAGGTTTTCTGGACTTCTATACTAATGGAGTGAAGGGAATCATTTTGGCTGGCGGCACCGGCACGCGCCTGCATCCCCTGACTCGCGCCGTCTCCAAGCAGTTGCTGCCGATCTACGACAAGCCAATGATTTACTACCCGTTGAGCACGCTCATGTTGAGCGGTCTTCGTGAAATCCTTGTCATCACCACACCCCACGATCAAGACGCGTTCGGGCGCCTGCTGAGTGATGGTTCCCAGTTAGGTATAGAGATCTCGTACGTCGTGCAAGAAAAGCCCAACGGGCTCGCCGAGGCGCTGATCTTGGGCGAGAAGTTCCTCGACGGCGAAAAGTGCGCGTTGATCTTGGGTGACAATCTCTTCTACGGCCCCGGTCTGGGCACACACCTACGACGGAACACCAACGTTGAGGGCGCGCTGATCTTTGCCTACCAGGTCAGCGATCCATCGGCCTACGGGGTCGTGGAGTTTGGCCAGGACGGCAAGGTGCTCTCGATCGAGGAGAAGCCGGCCGCTCCAAAGAGCAGCTACGCCGTGCCGGGCATCTACTTTTACGACGAGCGCGCGTCAAGCTTTGCGCGCGAGCTCACCCCGAGCGCTCGCGGCGAATTAGAGATCACGGCGCTCAACAATGCTTACCTCGAACGGGGCGAGCTTCAAGCGGAGATCCTCTCTCGCGCCACCACCTGGCTCGACACCGGCACGCACGAATCGCTGTACGAAGCCGGTGGGCTCATCCGCACCTTGCAAGCTCGCAACGCCATGCGCATCGGCGACGTCGAACAGATCGCCCGCGATCAAGGTTGGATCTAGACACTCGCCGTGGCTGGTTCCCGGTCCCTTCCGCCGGATTCCAACGTCGCTACGTCTTCCAACCCAGTAACTTGGCCTCACCTCCGTGCGCCAGGTACTTATGTTTCGACAACGACGTTCGATCGAGCGAGGCGTAGCGTTGCGCCACTTCGATGGCGTGGCGCACGACCTCGTCCTCGCTGGCCGTGGCCTCGACGATGCCCGCGCGCAGGGCGTCGGGTCCGCCGTAGCGTTTGGCGGTAATCGCCGCGTCGATGGCCGTCGCTCGGGGCAGTCGATGGTACAAGATGGACCACAGCTTCTCGTCCAGCGTGAGGCCGATCTCGGCTTCGTTCATGCACCAAAAACCTCGGTCTTCGCGCATCACTCGATAGTCAAAGGCACAGCTGATCATCGCGCCGCCCGCGAAACAGTGACCGTTGATGGCCGCCACGGTGTAGGCCGGAAAGAGAAAGAGTCGACCGAGCGTGCGCTCGAGCTCTTCGATCGTGGCGGCGAACTCCGCGGGATTAGCGCCGAAGCGCTCGAGGTCCAGTCCATTCGAGAAGAACTTGCCGACGCCCGTGAGCACGACCGACAACGGGCCCTTGGTCGCGTCGAGCTCGTCGAGCAACGCGTTGAGCCGTTCCAAGGAATCGGCGTTGATCCGATTCTCGCCGTCGTTCCACGTGATGACCGCGACCGAATCCTCGTGACGCAGAGAGATATCCATAGGGCGAGCATAGGCAGGGCACGACTAATCTGGCGACGTGGCTGAAGAAAACAAAGTCCCCGAACCCGACGTCTCTGAAGAGCATCCTCGCTCCGAGCACTGGGTGTGGGTGGGCCCGCACCGCCCCCCGAGTCCGCGCGTGCTCGTCGACCACATGACCTCGGACTGGGCGAACGCCGAGATCCCCCGCGAGGTCCACGAAGCGGCCGAGTACTCGGCGCGGCGTCGCCAACAACTGGCTGAGAAGTTCACCAAGAAGACGTTGGTGATCCCGACGGGCAACTTCAAGGTCCGCGCGAACGACACCGACTTTCGCTTTCGCCCGGGCACCGATTTCTTCTACCTCACGGGTTGCGACGAGCCCGACGCGGTCCTGGTGATCTCTCCCAGTACCGCAGGTCCGCGGTCCACGCTCTACGTGCCGCATCGGCGCGACTTTCGTACCCATGAATTCTTTACTGACGCGCGCTACGGCGAACTATGGGTCGGGCCCCGCCGCGGCGTCGAGGAAGCCGCGATCTACTACCATATCGACGCCGCGCCGCTGGAGCGTCTCGAAAAGGACCTCGTCTCACTCGGGGCCACGGACGTCGTGACCCTGCGCGGCTTTGACGCCAGCGTCGACGCGCTGCACGAGGCCACCAAAGACGACGGTGAGCTCGCGATCACGCTCAGTGAACTGCGACTCGTCAAGGACGACTTCGAGATCGCCCAACTCCAGCGCGCCATCGACGAGACCGTCAAGGGCTTCGAGGACATCGTGCGCGCGTTGCCGACCGCCGAGGGCCGGGGCGAGCGGGTCGTGGAGGGCATCTTTAACTTACGCGCGCGCGTCGAAGGCAACGACGTGGGTTACGGGACCATCGCGGCCAGCGGGGCGCACGCCACGACCCTGCACTGGGTCCGCAACGACGGCGTGGTTCGCCGCGGTGAACTCCTGTTGCTCGACGCCGGCGTCGAGGGACTCAACCTCTACACCGCGGACGTCACGCGCACGATGCCCGTCAGCGGGACGTTCTCTCCGACCCAGCGACGCGTCTATGAACTCGTCCTCGCCGCCCAAAAGGCGGGCATCGCCGTAGTGAAGCCCGGCGTGGCCTTCATGGCACCCCACGAGGCGGCGATGAAGGTGCTCGCGCAGGGACTCTTCGAGTGGGGCATCTTGAAAGAGGCGCCCGAGGTCGCCCTGCGCAAGGATCGCCAGTTGCACCGGCGCTACACCCTGCACGGCACGAGCCACATGCTGGGACTCGACGTGCACGACTGCGCGCACGCCCGCAACGAGTCCTACACCCTCGGTGAACTGCACGAGGGCTACGTGTTGACCGTCGAGCCGGGGCTCTACTTCCAGGCCAACGACTTAACGGTGCCCGAGGAGTACCGCGGCATCGGGGTGAGGATCGAAGACGACGTGCTCGTCACCGCCGCCGGCGCGAGGAACCTCTCGGCGGCCCTCCCGCGCGAGGTCGACGAACTCGAGGCGTGGATGGCGGGCCTGTGGGCGAAGGGTTCGACGAACCTCGGGCTCTAGCTAGGCCAGGACCCGAAGGGGAATCGAACGGGGCCCCCGAACCTGACCCTGGGCCCAGGTGACGGCGCTGGGATCGGCGAGTTCGAACTTGGGGTAGCGCGCGATGAACTCCTCTATCGCCACACGCAGCTCCATGCGCGCCAGATTCGATCCGGCGCAACGGTGAATGCCCAGGCCAAAGGCCGCGTGTCGATTCACGGCCCGGTCGATGATGAACCGATCGGCGTCTTCGAAGGCCTCGGGGTCGCGATTGGCCGCCGGGAAACCCAGCAGGATCCAGTCGTCCTTCTTCATCGGGACTCCGAAGAAGTCGAAGTCCTCCTTCACGAGTCGAGCCATGGTCACCGGGGCGTAGAAGCGCAAGAACTCCTCCACCGCGCGCGTCATGAGTTCGGGCTCGGCGACGAGACGCGCGAGGTCCTCGGGGTGCGTGGCCAGGTGCCAGATCGCCGAGCCGATCGCCGACCACGTGGTGTCGATGCCCGCCACCAACGTTAAGACCATGGTGCCGCGCACGTGTTGGGGCGACAACTTCTCACCGTTGACCTCGACGTTCAATAGGTAGCTCGTGAAGTCGTCGCGGGGATTGGCGATGTGGTCTTCGATCTGGGCGGTGAAGTACTCGGTCATGGGTACGAACATCGGAATGCGCACGGCCGGCTCTAAGTCCACCAAGTCCAGCACCAAGTGCACGAACTCACGAAAGAGATCCTCGTCGCGCTCGGGAAAGCCCAGCATCTTGGCGATCACGCCGGGCGAGATGAACTGGGCGTAGTTCGTCGCGGCGTCGAACTCTCTCGCCTCGCCCAGGGCGTTCAAGTGCTTGTCGCAGAGCGCGCGTACCTGACCCTCGAGGGCGTTCACCGGACCGGGCGCGAAGGCCGGCAGGATCACGCGGCGAGCGATCCGGTGAAAGGGCGGGTCCGAGGTGATCGGCGGCGCGCCACCCATCGGTGCTGGCGGCGCGCCTTCGGGATTCTTCGTGTGGATGACGACGACTTGATGGCTGGTGAAGTGCTCGGTGTCGTTCGCGATCGACGACACCATCTCGTGGGTCGTGGGGAACCATCCCCCGCCGTAGCGATCGGTGTGCGCGACGGGGCAACGCTCGCGAAGGTCCTCCCAGATGGGATAGGGGTCGTTCACCCATTGGGGGTCGGTGTGATCCCAGTCGGTCGCGAAGTCGCTGACCAGACGCTTCGTCTCGATGTCGCTCACATCAACTCACGCCAGAATTCGCAATGGTAGATTCCTCGGCCCGCGAATCTGGCCCTGGGACCACGTGACGTCATTCCTGTTGGCGAGTTCGAATTTCGGATACCGCTGGATGAACTCCTCGATCGCGACGCGCAGTTCGAGCCGCGCGAGGTTCGATCCAATGCAACGGTGAATCCCGAGCCCGAAGGCGACGTGGCGATTCTCCGCCCGGTCGATGATGAACTTGTCCGCGTCTTTAAAGACCACCGGGTCGCGATTCGCCGCCGGAAATCCGAGCAAGATCCAGTCGTACTCCTTCATCGGACAGCCCAAGTACTCCACGTCTTGCTTCACGAGTCGCGCCATGGTGACCGGCGCATAGAAACGAAGGAACTCTTCGATCGCGACGGTCATCAGCTCGGGTTCGTGCACCAATCGAGCGAGGTCCTCAGGGTTTTGCGCGAGGTGCCAGAGCGACGCCCCCACCGCGCTCCAGGTGGTGTCGATACCGGCGACGAGAATGAGCACCATCGTGCCAAAGACGTGCTCGACGGCGAGCTTCTCTCCGCCGATCTCCGCGTTGAGTAAGAACGTCGTGAGGTCGTCGCGGGGGTTCGCCTGATGCTCTTCGATCTGACGAGTGAAGTACTCCTCGACGGGCACGAACTGCTCGATACGTTCCTCTTCGGGCAGGTCGATCGCTTCGACGATCACGTGGACCATCTCGATGAACTTCTCAGTGTCCGCTTCGGGGAACCCCAGCATCTGGCGAATGACGGCCGGGGGGATCAAACGGGCGTAACTCTGCGACGCGTTGACGATCTCCTCGCCGACGACCTCGTCGAGCAACGCATTGCATAGCGCGCGGATCTGGGGCTCGAGCGCGTTGATTGGCCGTGGCGCGAAGGCCGGCAATATCAGCTTGCGCGCGATCTGGTGAAAGGGAGGGTCCGAGGTGATGGGCGGGGCCAGTCCGATGGGCGCGGGCAGGTCCTCTTCGGTCGGTCGGCCGTTGCCGATGACGACCGCTCGACTGGTGAACGTGTCGGTGTCCTTGGCCACCTTGGAGACCCCGGCGTGTGACGCGGGAAACCACGCGCCGCCGTAACGATCGGTGTGCGCCACAGGACAGCGCAAGCGCAGATCTTCCCAAATCGGATACGGATCATTCACCCACTCGGGATCGGTGTGATCCCAGTCCGTGGCGAAGTCCACAACGGCGTGCTTATCGGTCACGAAGACTCCACAATAAAGATGGCGTGTTCGGGACAGTTTGCCTGCGCCAAGCGGGCCAGCTCCAACGTTTCGGCGCTGAGTGTGCCGTCGCCCAAGACGACGCCGTTGCCCAGATCGTCAAAATCAAAGAGGCTCGGCGCGATCGAAAAGCAGCGCCCTTGTCCTTGACAGATGTCGCCGTCAATGACTACTTTCACGAGCCCCCCTCGTCGATGATTTCTTGACTTTACTACCTGGTAAGAGATTTGCCCCCCGCGATTTTCCGATTTAGTCGGCTTCGATCTCCTCGCGGCTGATCCCTAAGAAGTAGAGGACTGCGTCGAGGTAGGGCACCGAGAGCGCCGCGTCGGCGTGCTCTTGAACCATGGCCTTGGCGTTAAAGGCAATACCGAGCCCGGCCACGGACAGCATGTCGATGTCGTTCGCTCCATCACCCACCGCCACCGTCTGTTCTAAGGGCACGCCGACTTCGTGCGCGAAGTGCCGCAGGGCCCGTGCCTTCCCGGCCCGATCGACGATCTCGCCGCCGAGGCGCCCGGTCAAGACGCCGTCGACGATCTCGAGGCGATTGGCCTTGAAGTACTCGACTTTCAACTCGGCCAGCAACGGTGCCAACACCTCTACGAAGCCGCCCGAGACCACGGCGGGCACGTAGCCGAGACGCTGGAGGGTGCGCAGCAACGTGCGAGCTCCCG
Source organism: Acidimicrobiaceae bacterium (assembly GCA_003133405.1). Taxonomy (GTDB): domain Bacteria; phylum Actinomycetota; class Acidimicrobiia; order Acidimicrobiales; family RAAP-2; genus RAAP-2. Next base: position 10,292 of record PKXH01000021.1, read on the forward strand.
GAGCCAGGCGCAGTTGCGCGCGTACGTCGTCGAGCACGCCCACGGGCAGTCCCGCCAAGAGCGCCACGCGCTGGCGCAGCGCCTCGCCAAAGTCGATCTCGCCGTTCATCGCCGCCTCAGTGATCGCCGACACCTCCTTCGAACGCCCCGACGCCTCACCGAGTAAGTCGATGACCTCGTGTTGCAAGAGCGTCGAGTCGGCGTCGATCACCACGAGGTGCTTCGCTCGTCGGTGCAGTCCGGCGCGCTGCACCGCCAAGTCGAGGTCGCACGCCTCGGCCGCGCTCGTCAACGACGCGCGCAGCAGCGGGTGATTCGGCCCAATGACGATGAGCTCGTAGCAGTCAACCGGGTAACTCGCGAGATGCACGATGCGCTCACACGTCGCTCCACTCTGGGCGATCGCGTGAAAGATGGCCTCTAATTGGCCGGCCCCAATTCGTGGCGCGAGCAGCGTCACGAGCAGTCGACGGCCCTCGATGGCCTCCGTTGGGGTGACCGACTCCACGTGGACCGTCATCCCCTGTCCCTCGATCTCACGATTGCGTAGCGCCGCCGTCAACGACGCCTCAGTCAAGTTGGACAGGGAACTCACTTCGGCGCAGAGCACGAGCGTGCCGCGAATGGTGATCTGCGCGACGTCCATGAGACGTACGTCGTCGCCCTCTAATGAGTGCAATGCGTGAAAGAGTTCGGCGCCCACGCCGATTCGATCCGGTCCGCTCACCGTCACGAGGAAGGTCGAACGGGGCATGGCTAAAGAGTAGGGGCTGGAATGGTTCGCCTACGTAGCTTCGCCGTGCGCACGAAGAGCGCGCACCTGCGCCACGTGGGGGTCGGTGCGTGCATCAAACCTCCAGAGCGAAGGTAACGCGGCGGCCACGACCCCCACCGATCCGGTGCACGCCAGCCCCCCGAAGGTGAGCGAAAAGCGCAGCGTTGTCCACGCGGCCATGACGCCGGCACGAAACTGACCCGCCGTGGGACCTAGCGAGTACGAGATCATTTCGATGCCGGCCATGCGACCGCGGACCTCGGGGGGAATGGACTCGTTCCACATGGTGTTGCGAAAGATGCCGCTCACGGCGTCCGCGCCGCCACCCACGGCGAGCCCGAGCAGCACCAACCACAGCGACGACGAGTAGCCAAAGAGAGCGATGCCCAGTCCCCACAACATCGCCGCCACCACGATGGCCCGACCGTAACGGTGGACCCGGCGGGTCCACCGCGAGGTCAGCGTGGCGACCAAGGCGCCCACCGGCAAGCCGCAGTAGAGGATCGAGAGCGCGTAGGTCTCGTGAAAGCGCGCCGCGACGAAGGGCAGCATCACCACCGGAAACGCCAAGACCATAGCGAGCAGGTCCACGACGTACGTACCGACGATGTCGGGACGGCTCTTGGCGTACTTGAGACCGGTTCGTAGCGCAGCCAAGTCACTCTCGGTGGCGGACGGCGGCGTCGGCGTCGTCTTCAGGCTGAACAGGAGTACCAAAGAGAACGTGAAGGTCACGATGTTGGCGAAGTAGACCGAGTCGGGCCCGAACGACACGGCGGCGAGTCCCCCGAGGGCGGGACCAATGATCGAAGCCGTGGTGAAACTAACGTTTGAAAGGGTCGAGGCCGCGCGCTGGAGGTCGTGCGCGACGAAGATCTGTTTCAAGGCGGACACGCTGGGATTCTGGAGGCTCGACGCAGCGGCCACGACCGCCGCGTCCGCGTAGAGTATCCACGTCAAAGGGTGCGCGAGCAGCGCGTTCACGAACAGCATCATCGTAGAGAGCATCAAAACCTGTTCCATCGAGATGATGAGCCGACGACGGTTGAGCCGATCGGCGAGCACGCCACCGTATAGTCCGAAGGCGACCAGCGGGACGAGCTCAGCGAGTCCGAGAGAACCGACGGCCAACGTCGAGTGGGTGAGTTGCCTCAGTTGATAGGGCACCACGACATAGGTCGCTTGACCGCCCAGCATCGAGATGAAGCCGGCCACGTAGAGCCGCCGATACTGACTCGACACACGCAGCGGCGTGAGATCAATACCGAAGAGTCCCTGGCTCACGCCGGACCAGCCAACCAGCCCTCGCCCGGTTCATAGTGGCGAAGCACCTTCGCGGGTACGCCGCCCAGCACGACAAAGTCCGGAAACGTGCCGCGCACGACCGCGCCGGCCGCCACGGTGGTGTTGCGACCAAGCGTCGTGCCCGGCAGTATCACCACGTTCGCACCGAGCCAGCTCCCCGAACCGATCTTGACTGCCGCCTCGCTCGGACGTTGCCAGCCCACCGGTTCGTCAATCGCCTCGTAGGAGTGGTTCTGGTCGGTGATGTAGACGTAGGGGCCGGTTTGGATCTCGTCGCCGATTTCAATCGACCAGTGACCGATGATGTGCGAGCCGCGACCAATCACGCAGTGACGTCCGATCTTCACCGTCGGCGTGGCGAGCATGACCTGATCGCCGCTCACGCCCGCGGTGAGACAGACGTTAGGCCCGACCAAGGTGTCGTCACCGATGGAGAGGTAACGCTCGTTGTAGATCACGCCCTGGGGCGCCATCAACGCCGCGCCCGCGCCGAAGTAGTTGAACTCTCGGGCGTACGCGTCACTCGGCCCGACGATCGCGACCTCGTTGAGGTAACGGCGCCACGAACGAACCCAGGAACCCAAGAAGCGACGAAACTCTAGACGCAAACTCACGGCGTCACGCTACCGCTCCCGAAACGCGGTTCCGCTAGTGACCGTCTGTTGTCAGTTCTTGGTGGACGCCACAGCGACCATCGGCTCGGGATTGGGCTACAGGAGGGGTTCCCTAGTCGAGGCTGAGGGGCGCGTCGGCGTCGAGTTCGTTGGGCGTACCCATGACGTCGGGCACCAGCGCGTTGGCCAGGTGGGCGCGCACTCGTTCGTCGATCTCGGCCATTGTCTGAGGATTCTCGCGTAAGAACATTTTCACGTTCTCTCGGCCCTGACCCATCTGCTCACCCTCGTAGGTGAACCAGGCGCCGGCCTTCTTCACGAATCCCAACTCCACCGCGACGTCGAGCACCGAGCCCTCGCGGCTGATGCCCTGGCCGTACATGATGTCGAACTCGGCTTGGCGAAATGGCGCGGCGCACTTGTTCTTGACGACCTTGACCCGAGTGCGGTTGCCGACCACCTCGGTGCCGTCCTTGATCGATTCGATGCGTCGGATGTCCAGACGCACCGATGCGTAGAACTTGAGAGCACGTCCACCAGGTGTTACTTCGGGGGAGTTATGCACCACCACGCCGTCAACGAAGTAGTTGTGCGATCCTTCAACCTCGATGTCGAAACGATGCATACTTCGAGTCCGCGGCTTCTTGTGGATATCGGTGACTGGCATGGCCATAAGTTCGTACCGCATAGGCGTGAACACCGGTTCGACCGCGAACTGACCACGATAGCGCGGGAGCAGCTTGTATTCCATGCTCGGATGGATAAACGGGGCGATTAGGGCTTGCAACTTCTCCGTCTCTTTGGTCGGAAATTGCATCACGGCCTTGGCAGTGCTACCCGAAGCGATTAGCTTCGCACGCAAATCCCATGTATCTGCAAGGTACGCAATCAAGCGCTTCCGTGTTGCTTCGTCCATCGCTTCAACACAAATATCAACTCGACCGCTTCCGCCTTCGGTCCGTTCCTGGAGACCCTTCGGCCGCACAGTAAAACAAGCGTCATCCATGTACCAAAGGGCCAGCGAAAGGGGTGTTAGCCCTTTTAGATAGTCATCGTCAAAAACCTTCTTGCCTCCCACATACACGGACTGACGCAATTCGGCCAATTCGGGCATGGATTGAAAGTCATAAACCACCACACCGTCTTCTCGAACATATCGTCCACGCTCAATGTTGCCAAAGAGCGACGCCTTCCAGTCGGCGTACTCCACTTGTTGACGACAATGGTCGTAACGAAATCGCGCACCGTGCCCACTCTTGATCGGCGAGACGCATCCGTCTCCCATCAACGTGCCTCGCAATGCTTCCCATTGAAAGCCAGACAAATAGTGAGGCAGTGCCTGGAGCACGTTCTCGCCAACAACCAGGTCCTTCACCTTCTTCCATCCAGTTGGGGTTCTGACTAGGTGGTCGGGCGTAGCGCCAAACTGAGCACGACCATTCCCCATCGGCCGGCCCACTGTCACCTGAAGGAACTCGTCGGTCTTGCCGTTATCGAACCAATTCACAACCTTCTTTGGAACGACGGCGCCCTTCTTGTAATCGTAGGAAAGCACCTCAACCGGAAGACGTTGATTCACGATCTTGCCAATCTTTTCTGTTGTTCCGTCGGCCAGGAGTACCCTGGTCCCGTAGGAGAAGCAGCCGTACATGACTCCGATCTTCTCGCGCAGCTGATTGATGAAGACCGCCACGGTGTTGGACTTCGAGAGTCCGCCCGTCAATTTGCGCAGCGCTTGGCTCATCAGTCGGGCCTGCAGGCCCACGTGACTGTCGCCCATCTCGCCCTCGATCTCCGCGCGGGGCGTAAGTGCCGCCACCGAGTCGATGACGATCACGTCCAGCGCGCCCGAGCGGATCAGCATGTCCACGATCTCGAGGGCCTGCTCGCCGGTGTCGGGTTGGCTGATCAAGAGGTCGTCCACGTTCACCCCGATCGCGCGCGCGTATACCGGGTCCATCGCGTGCTCGGCGTCGATGTACGCGCACACCCCGCCGTTGCGCTGGGCCTCGGCGACGACGTGCATCGCCAGGGTGGACTTGCCCGATGATTCGGGCCCGAAGAGCTCAACGATGCGCCCGCGGGGTAGCCCGCCAATGCCGAGGGCCATGTCGAGCGCGAGGGCGCCAGTGGGGATCGACTCAATGTTGAAGTTCAACGTCTCACCCATGCGCATGATCGAGCCCTTGCCAAACTGCTTTTCTATCTGGCTGAGGGCGGCCTCGAGGGCCTTCTCTCGGTCGTCGGTTGCCATTGCTATCTCCTTCGTCGGTGCTACCGGGGGCACGCTAAGCGCCCGCTGTAACACCGGTCGGCCTCCACCTAGGAATTAGGGTACTACGAACACTTGTTCGTAGTGGGTATTT
>PKXH01000078.1:0-10352 GCA_003133405.1 Acidimicrobiaceae bacterium
GTCGCACTTAAGAAGACCGGTCAATCCTTCTCCAATATCGCGACGTACGGCTCGCTCGAACGCTCCCCCAACACGCGGGCTTGGTGCCAACCGGTTCCTCGAAGCAGCCGGCGCATCTCACTTCTCGATACGAAAAGCCATGGAAACCACGAACCAACCAAATAGTCGTAGTGGTAGCGAAAACGCGCCTGTCCGGGCAGGTCGCCGCGCTCTTTGTTCCGGTGGTAGTACGCGCGATCGAACCCCGGCGCGCCGCCGCCATAGGGATTCGTGCTCTCGACAAATATTCGTGCTTTTGGATTCGTCCTCTTCGCCCAGACTGTCAAGACCCTGCGCGCACGCTCGGGCGTGCCGAAGAGCCCAAAGTTGTTCCCGAACATGACAATGGTGTCGAACGATCCGATCCTCAAGCCCAGGGAAGCCATCGACAAGCACCAGACTTCCTTGACGCCGCGTAGCCGCGCCGCTTGAACGGCGAGCGGCGACGAGTCGAGACCTACCACGTCGATACCACGCTGTTGAAGGTGCAGCGCGACGCGCCCGGCGCCACAGCCCACGTCCAGTACCGGTCCACGCATGAAACGGACGGACTGGCGCTCAGCCGAGGGCCAGCCCTTGAATTCTGAGAGATACACCTCGGGGCCGGCCCCCGAGGTCGTGAACCCGTCGTCACGCTCGATCGTCTCGGCCATGGTGCCGCCCCTGGCCCACTCCACGAGGGCGCGCCCAAAGACGTCTGTTCCTGACTTCACGCCACGACATTATTCTGCTTCTAGCGAGGAGTTGATATGACCGCCCAGTACGAGAAGCGTCCCGAAGCAATCTCGAAGCTCACCCCGATGCAATACCGCGTCACCCAAGACAGCGCCACCGAGCCGCCGTTCGACAACGAGTTCTGGGACAACAAAGTGGCCGGACTCTACGTCGACGTGGTCTCGGGCGAGCCCCTCTTCGCTTCCACCACGAAGTACGACAGCGGGTGCGGCTGGCCGAGCTTCACCTCGCCGCTCGTGCCCGAGAACGTCCTAGAGAACAGCGACGTCAGTCTCGGGATGGCGAGGACCGAGGTTCGCTCCTCCCACGGCGACTCTCACCTCGGCCACGTCTTTAACGACGGGCCCCAAGACGAGGGTGGATTACGCTACTGCATCAACTCCGCCGCCCTACGGTTCGTCCCGTACGAAGAGCTCGACGCGCAGGGTTACGCCGAGTACAAGACGTTGTTTGAAGAGTCTTCGATGGGAAAGTGAGCGACGCCATGACCAACGAGACCGAGACGGCCATCTTGGCCGGCGGGTGCTTTTGGGGGATGCAGGACCTGATCCGCCGGCGCCCCGGCATACTCTCGACGCGCGTGGGCTACGCCGGGGGCGACGTCGCGAACGCGACGTATCGCCATCACGGCACCCACGCCGAGGCGATCGAGATCGTCTTCGATCCCGAAACGACGTCGTACCGTGAGATCCTCGAGTTCTTCTTTCAGGTTCATGATCCCACGACACTGAACCGCCAGGGCAACGACCGCGGCTCCAGTTACCGTTCGGCGATCTTCTACCTCGACGACGAGCAGCGTCGCGTCGCCGAGGACACCATCGCCGACGTCGAGGCGTCGGGACTCTGGCCCGGCAAGGTCGTCACCGAGGTCTCTTCCGCAGGGCCGTTTTGGGAGGCCGAGGCTGAGCATCAGGACTACCTCGAGCACTACCCGAACGGCTACACCTGCCACTTCGTGCGCCCCGGCTGGGTGCTGCCCCGTCGAAACGACACCGCAACCTCACGAGCTACTTGAGCGCCCCGCCGACCCTGACGCGGGAAACGAAGACCGGGTCCGCCCTCGTCGTCAGCAACCTGACCAAACGGTTCGGCGATCGCACGGCCTTCTCCGAGATCTCCTTCGAAGTCGGCTACGGCGAAGTCTTCGGGTTCTTGGGTCCCAATGGCGCGGGCAAGACCACGACGGTGCGCACGCTCGGCACCTTGATCGCACCGACCTCGGGCTCGGCCACGGTGGCCGGCATTCCACTGAGTCCAGAGAATGGCGTGGAGATCCGCCAGCGCATCGCGATCATGCCCGAGTCGCCGGGGCTCTACCTGCGTCTGACCGTGACCGAGAACCTCGAGTTCTTCGCCGGACTCTACGGACTGCACCAGCCCGCGGCGCGAATCAAGGAGGCACTCGCGGCGGTCAATCTCAGCGATCGAGCCTCGGATCTCTGCGGCGGGCTCTCCAAGGGCCTACGCCAGCGCATGGGACTGGCACGGACCCTGCTCAGTGACCCCGCGATCATGTTCCTGGACGAACCGACCTCGGGTCTCGACCCGGTGGCGGCGCTCGAGGTGTGCAACTTGATCATCGGCCTTCGCCAAAAGGGCGTCACCATCTTCCTTACGACCCACCGGCTCGACGAGGCGGAGAAGCTCTGCGACCGTGTCGCGATCATGAACCAGTCGTTGCGCACCGTTGGTCGGCCCGACGAACTACGAGAACAGCTCTTCCATAAGGCGCTCATCGTCAAAACCCTTGCGCCACTGCGCGATCCCGACCAACTCTTCAGCCCCCTTCCGGGCGTGGAGAGCTGGCGCTCGGAAGAGCCTGGCTCGTACGTGCTCTCGGTGTCCGATCCCAAGGTCGCCGCGCCCGAGGTGACCCGCGGTCTCGTCGGCGCGGGGGTCGACGTGCTCTCCATCGCCGAGGCGCAGCATTCGCTCGAAGACGTGTACCTCGAACTCATCGACAACAACGCCAAGGCGAGCCAACCGTGACAAGCCTCGACGCCACACGCGTGCGCGCCGTCGTGCGCAAGGAGTTGATGGAGTTCCGCCGCAAGCGCACCATCGTGGTGACCATGGCCGCACTGCCGATTCTCTTTCTCGTCGAGCCGATCGTGTCGATCTTCGTCGCCGCGCCGCTGGGATCACGTTCGTACTTGGACCATTTCGTCATCCTGCCTTTGCTCTACATGCTCCTGATCCCGGTCATCACGCCCAGCACGCTCGCGGCCTTTACGGTGGTCGGCGAACGCGAGCAGGGCACGCTCGAGCCGTTGCTCACCACGCCCCTGACCACCCAAGAGCTCATCCTCGGCAAAGCCGCGGCGATCATGGTCCCCACGTTGGTCATGTCGTACTCGATCTACGTACTCTTCCTCGCGGCGGTTCGGCTCTTCGCTCACCCGGCGATCGCTTCTGCGGTCTTTCACAACGGTGCGGTGCTGCTCGCTCTGTTTCTCTTCGCGCCCCTCGTGGCCGGCTGGTCCATCGTGGTCGGCATGGCGGTGTCGGTTCGGGCGAGCGAGGTACGCGTTGCCCAGCAACTCGGCACGCTCGCGAGCCTCCCCATTGTTGGCGTGGTGTTTTTGATGGCCCTCAACGTCATCCATCCGACGTTCGAAGTCGCGCTGATCTTCGCCTTGGTGATCCTGGCGATCGACCTACGGGCTCTACGAATCGTCTCTCGGATGTTCGATCGCGAGCGTCTCGTGACCGGAACCCGGGCGACCAGGTCTTGAACCGAAGAAGCGCTCAAGATTCCTGAGCGCGGAACGTCAATCGTCGAGCGAAGGGTACAGGTCAGGGCGTCGGAGGTGAAAGACGTCGATCTGCGATCTTCGGCGATCCACCTCGTCGAGATCGAGTGTCGCCACGAGCACGTCCTCGTTGTCACTGCGCGATTCGCCGAGCACGTCGCCCCACGGCCCCACGATCAGGGAGTGCCCGAAGGTGGCGATTCCCTCAAGGGTCGTGCCGGCCTGGGCCGCCGCCACGACGAAGGCGTGATTTTCAATCGCCCTCGCGCGCACCAGTACTTCCCAGTGGGCCCGTCCGGTGATGGCGTTGAAGGCCGCCGGGATGGCCAAGAGGGTCGCGCCCTTCATTGAGAGCGCTCGGTACATCTCTGGAAAGCGCAGGTCGAAACAGACGGACATTCCGAGGCGAAAACCTGGACACTCGGCGACGATCAACTGATCGCCCGCAGTAATGAAGTCGGACTCTTTCATCACGACTTCGCCGGGCACGTCGATATCGAACAGGTGCGCCTTTCGATACGTAGCCACGACCTGTCCGGACGAATCGACGATGACGCTGGTATTGAAGAACTTCCCGGGTTCGAGCGAGGTCTCGAGCATGCTGCCGAGATGTACCGTGGCGCGAAGTTCCTTCGCGAGTTCGCCGAACCGGTTCGTCGTCGGCCCCGGTATCGATTCCGCAACTTTTTGATAGTGCACGACGGGTCCGAGATAGTTGAAGTACTCGGGCAACTGGATGTACGTAGCCCCTTGGCTAGCGGCGCGACGGATGAGTTCAACCGCGGTCGCGACGTTTCGTTCCGGGTCGGACCCCGAGCTCAACTGCACCGCCGCGACGACTAATTGGGAAGGCACGGCTCTCCCTCCATCTATCTCCCGGAATCCATCCTCAGCAAACCTACGGGCCATTGGGGTGGTCGACGCCGTCAATGTGATTCTCCTCATGAGACGCCTCTTGAGCGTCAAGACGGCGAGTTTTACTACCGATCTCCGCTCTAACGATCACGACTGGACTCGACCTCCGAGCCGGCACTCTCGCTTCTGGCTACGCTCGTGACTATGACAAACAAATTTGATCACGCCGCAAAAATAGTCGGCGACACCTTCGGTACCATTGAGGCCGCCGCCTCCGCGGTCGGCAACAGGGTGGAACAGGGTTTCAACGAAGCGGCGGCGGTCGTGAGCAACTCCAACACGGTGGAACGCATTGAAAAGAGTACGGCGCCGGCGAGGAAAGCGCTGGCGAAGAACTTAGCCAAGGCGAAGAAGAGCACGAAGAAGCGAATCGCGACGGCGACCAAAAAAGCCGGCAACGCGAGAAAGAACGCGAAGAAGCGCGTCGCGTCGGCGACGAAAAACGCCGGCAAGGCGAAGAAGGTGGCTAAGAAGGGCGCCGCTTCGGTCAAAACGAAGGCCGGTGCCACGAAGAAAGTTGCGAAGAAACGCGTCGCGTCGGCGACGAAAAAGGCCGGCACGGTGAAGAAGGCCGCGAAGAAGCGCGTCGCGACGGCGACGAAAAAGGCCGGCAAGGCGCAGAAGGCCGCGAAGAAACGCGCGGCGACGGCGAAGAAGAGACGTTAAGGCAGCGAATCGACGAACCATTCAGGTTCGTAGGAGGGCTGCGTACACTCAACACATGACCACTAAGGATCAGAGGATCGTACTGCTCTTCGACGGTGATTGTGCTTTTTGTAGCGCGTTCGCACGTCTCGGGAGGCGGCTGCCGCTTCGAGCTGAGTTCAAACCACTCCAGGCGGTAGATCTGAATGCGATTGGCGTCGACCCTGTGAGGGCGCGGAGTGAGGTTCCCTCGCGCCGTGTGGACGGGACGGTGGACTACGGACACCACGCGATCGCTGTCGTCCTACGTACTGGCACCCTCCCATTCCAAATAATTGGCCGGATAATGACCTGGGGGCCATTCAATCGGCTTTCGGCGTGGTGCTACCGGATGATTTCTCAGCACCGACATCAAATATCTCGAGCTCGTTCGTCTTGCGGGCAGGCGTTCGTTGCTCTCGCGGAAACGCGCTCCACGACAAACTCGAACGTCGAGTAGCTACTGCGTGGGTGCTCCAATTTCGAATGAAGTTGACAAGGAGCGAGAATTGTGGGCATTCGTAGCCAGAGGACGACGGAGTGAGATGAAGAGGATTGAAATTGAAATCAAGCTCAATGAGAGTCGCACGTGGCTCCTTGCCACGTACGCCAACCTGACCGATGAGCAACTACGTCGCCCCCTGACCAAGAGCGAACACGATCCGGAGAACCAGTGGGACGCGCTCGATCACTTTGCCCACCTGGCCCTGATCGAGGGGAATTTCGAGCAAATGATCCGTCGCCATCTGTCGGGTCACAAGAATCCAGTGGGACTACTGCTTGATGAACAGGGTCAAGTGCGGCCTCGAGAGCAGATAATGGCGAGGGTTCACGCGATGACCGACGAATTTCAACGTGAGCACCACCACGATTCGCTTTCTGACGTCGTGGCACTGACGGCCGACGCCCGCGGTGCCACCTTGCATCTACTCTCTGAACTATCGGACACGCAGTTGGCGGATCGTTTAGAGGGGGCCCCGTGGGCCGATGGCACGGTTGGTGGCGTGCTCGGCGTGAATGCCGATCACGCCACGATGCACTGGCACTGGATGACCGAAGCTGGCCTGCTCGACGGCGACGAGTAAGTTCCCCTCCAAGCGACCTTCACGCGCGCGGTGTAGGTTCTGGCCAGTCGAGATAGTGCTACGCGTAAGCGAGAGAGACGGGGTGTCGCCATGAAGATTCAGGAGATCTGGAAGTACATCCACTCCGAACGAGCCGATCTGGCCAACACCTGGGCGACCTTGACGAGCGACCAGTGGGCGACGTCGTCGTGGTGCGGCGGCTGGACGGTGAAGGACACCGCGGGCCACGTGCTCGCCGCCGCGGAGCAGACCCCGATGAACTTCTTTAAGGAGATGGGCGCGGCGCGCTTCAAATTCGACGTCTTCGCCGACCGGGGTGCCAAAAAACTCTCGGCCCTTAGCCCCGAGGAGTTGGTACGTCGTCTTCGAGCCCGAACGACCACCACGAATCATCCACCCGCACCGGTCATGGCCATGCTGGGCGAGATCGTGGTACACGGCGAAGACATTCGCCGTCCCTTGGGTCTGACGCACGCGTCGCCGCCCGAGGCGCTGATTGCCCTCGCGGATACTTGGAAGAACGCGAACCTGCTCATCGGCTCGAAGAAGCGAATCGCGGGACTCAAGCTTCGAGCGACCGACGCCGAATGGGGGCACGGCGAGGGACCCGAGGTCTCGGGTCCGTTGATCTCGCTCATTCTCGCCATGGGTGGACGTAAACGGGCCCTCACCGATCTCACGGGTGAGGGGGTCACGATCCTGGCGACGAGGAGTTGATCACACTCGCGTTCCGTCGTGACGACCGTTGTCGAGGCCAGCGTCGAGCAAGGACATTGGAGGTGCATCGTGATCGCTTTTACTAGCGGCGAAGGACTCCGTCGCGAGGCGCGGGGCAGCGAGATGTGGTTCAAGGCCACGGCCGTCGACACCCACGCACGCTTTTCTCTGATGGAGCGAACCTTGCCGCCCGCGGGACGGATGCCCCCGGCTCACCGCCACGTCGACAACGACGAGGCCTATTTCGTCTTGGACGGGGAGGTGGAATTTCGTGTCGGCGAGGAAGTGCTTCATGGATCGATCGGAACCTTCGTGTTGGTACCCGCGGGCGACGCACACACCTTTGGCAACACCAGCGCCGAGCCCGCCCGCCTCCTCGTCTTCCACGCGCCCGCGCTGGACCGATACTTCGAGGAGTTGGAACTTCTCTGGGCAACTGGCGAACCACCGAGCCGCGACGCCGAACTCGACCTCATGCGTCGCCATGGTATGGAGCCGGCCTGAATCCCTGCCGTAAAGGCATCACTTCAGATCGGCGAACTCTCGAGCCAGGCGGTTCAGCGCGCCCGAGGTCCGCTCCCCCCACCAAAAGAGATCCTTGCCGTCGACGAACGTCGCCGGAGCGACCGTCTCGAGTTCGTTCAGTTGACGCTTGGAAAAGGGATAGGGCTCGCTCGGTGCGAGCACCACGTCCGGGTGACGTCGGATGGCGTCATCGAGCTCCACCGTGGGGTACGGGCCCTCGGCGTCAAAAACCGTGACGATGCCGAGGTGCGCCAGCAGCGAGGCGCCGTAGGTGGGCGTGCCCAGAGCCATCCACGGGCGACGCCAAATGGGGACGAACGCCCGTACGAACTTCGGCATTGGTTCGCTCAGCACCAACGCTGTCCAACGCGCGTCGACGCGACTCGCCAAGTTACTCATCTGGGAGTTAACGCTCAAGAGTGAATTCACGTGCAGCACGTGCACCTCAAGCCCCCGTTCAAGCAGCGCGTCGTAGTCTTCGCGCCGGTTCTCCTCGACGTCGATCACGACCAGGTCAGGACGTAACTCGCAAATGCGATCGAGGTCGGGATCCTTCGTGCCGCCCACGTGTTCAAGGTCAGTGCGCTCACAAAATCGCGTACACGCAATGGGCGTACGGTCCCACGCGCTGAGGGTCTCGGTCACCGACGGAACGAGACTGACGATCCTCACGGGTACATCTTGGACGCTCGGGGCGAAGAGCGACAACTGCTCGAGCGACGTCGCCCCGGCTAGAGGTTCTGCTCGAACTCTTCAAGGACCGCGACGCGATCCTCCTTGGCCGGCATCTCAAAGTAGGGGTTCTTCTTCGCCCAGTAGTAGGACATCGGGATAAGTCCAAGGGCCATCGCGCCCAGTCCCACCCAACGAGAAGCGTCGTTCAAGGTGGGGATCGACTTGACGAACAGATACGCCATGAAGACCGCGCCGACGAAGGGCCAAAGGCCCATGAAGATGAAGTTCGACACCGAACGCAGCAGCTGCCTTCGATACAGGACGACGACCGCGAGCCCGGCCAGGCAGTAGTAGATGCAGATCTGAAGACCGATGGCGTTGATACCGTCGGTCAGGATCTTGCTCACCGAACCAATGGACTGCCCTGCGATGAAGAGCCCGAGCGAGATCACCGTGACGACCGCGGTCGCGACGAGTGGCGTCTTTCGTTTGGGGTGCACCGTACCGAGGCGCTTGGGCAACGTGTTGTCTCGTCCCATGGCGAACATCGTGCGCGTCACTTGAATGAGCGTGGTCTCTAAGGTCGCCACGGTCGAGAGCACGACTGCGAGCACGATGATCTTCCCCCCGGTGCCGTGCCAGACCTGTTGACCCAGGACACTGAGCACGTCGGCGGCGTTATGCGTGATCTGACCCGAGGTGAGAACGATATTCGTGGCGATCGTAAAGACCTCAAAGAGCATGAAGACGATCAACATCCCGATCATCGCCCCGAATCCGGGCGTCCTCTTGGCACTTTTGGTCTCTTCATTCAGATTCGCGGTCACGTCCCAGCCCCAGTAGTAAAACGCGGCGACCAAAGCGCCAGCGGCGAAACCGGACTGTCCGTGAAAAATCCCCGGCGAGAACCAGTGCCACGAAAAGTTGTGCACGTGATGGCCGTGAAATATTGCCAGCACGGCGAAAAGCACCAAGAGGGCCAGTTCGATAGTCGACATGACGATCTGCACGGTGACCGTGATGGTCACGCCCGCCGCCACCGCCGCGACCATCAGCAGAAAGAAGACGGCTCCCACCAGCGTGACTTCGGCGGTGTTGTTGGCGGCGCTCGTGGAAAAGAGCCCGAGAATATTGGCCCCGGCGGGCACCGTCGCGATCACCATAAAAATAAGCGCCGAGACGATGAGCGCCCAACCCGAGAGATAGCCCAACACCGGGTGCAACGCTCGTCGAACCCACGAATAGCTCGCGCCGGCATTGGTTTCGACACGTCCGAGATAGCTAAAGGCGAAGACGATGCCGAACATCGCGACGCCGCAGTACAACAACGCCGCCGCGCCACCGAGGAGCACGGCGCCGAACAGCACCGCTGTTGAGGCGGCGATCGAGTATCCCGGCGCCACTCCCGCGACCCCCATGATCACCGAGTCGAAGAGTCCGAGCACGCCGGGGCGAAGAGCCTGGTTTGACGAATCAGCCGCCGGGGCTTCGAGGGTATCGGTCATGGTAACGGCTCTCCCTTTGAGTATCACCTTCGACAAAAAAATATGGTGTCGCAATGTAGCACGAACGCCCAGCGGTTCACCGGTCTTCAGAGATCTCCTTGGGGCCGGTAACGTGGAACGAGTAATCGTCACCCCGCGCCCGTTGGCTCATCGCAACTAGATTTGCCCGGAGCACTCGTCAAAAACGTCGTGCTCGCCTAAAGAGAGAAAGAGATCTTGCCACTCCTCCAACGATTTGACGACGAGGCGACGCCGCCGATCACCGCCAAAGAGATCAAGCATCGATGGATCGAGTTCCATCGCCAGATTCGCTTGATGTCGGGCACGCGCTTCCAACGAGCCGCGGGCCGGCTCCTCGGCGAAGATACTCTTCGTTACCGAGTGGCTCGAATCATCTTTCGACCGGCCCTCAAGGCGATTCGTAACCTGCGGAAAACAGAAGCCCGCAAAGTCACTCGCGTCAGCGCCACCGGGGCCGCCGAGATCTTTCCCGTCAACTATCGCCCGCGCACTGTCGACTACGCCCTCGAGCTCAGCGCCATGGACGTCAATCTCAGTGACGTGAGCATCGTCGAACTGAACGAGATCACGTCGTCGAGCGAAGAGCTCATCAACCTGCTCAACGACACGCTCAACGAGACCTCCGCCGAGTGGCTCTTTCTCGTGGACAGCACTAGCAGCGACGAGAGCCGCCGTTTCAGCGTGGCCACCCTGCTCGC
>PKXH01000078.1:10406-20136 GCA_003133405.1 Acidimicrobiaceae bacterium
CGACCCGCCCTGCTGCGAGTGGAGACGCTCTACAGCGCGGGCGGCTTTGACCCCGAGGCCGGCTGGGCCTACGAACACGACGCCTACCTTCGCCTCAGCGAGGCGAAGGCCCGCTTTCACCACGTCGCGCTCGTGCTGCCGTGCGGCCGCCCGGCGAGCTCATTTGACCCCAGTCGGCTCAACGGCGACACGTGTCGCGTCGTGCAGTCCGCGCTCGATCGACGATCGTGGCGTGGCACCGTGACGCCCGGCGAACTTCCCGGCCTCGTTCGTTGGTCGCTCGACGTCGCCTCGCCCACTCCCTCGATCGACATCATCATTCCCACCCGAGACCGCATCGACCTCGTTCGTCGCTGCATCACCTCCATTGAACGGAAGTCGACGTATCAGAACTACGACATCATCTTGTTGGACAACGACTCCGTTGAACCGGCGTCACTCGACTACTTTGCGACGACCAAGTACCGCGTCGTGCCCTGTCCGGGGCCTTTCAATTACGCGCACATTGTCAATCGAGGGGTCAGCCACTCGAGTGCGGACTACGTCGTCACGCTCAACAACGACACGGTGCTGGTCACGCCCGACTGGCTCGAACAGATGCTGGCGCTGGTGGCGCTGCCCGACGTAGGCGTCGTAGGGGCGTGTCTCTTGGACCCCGACGGGCGACTTGAACACGAGGGCATCGTCATCGCGCCCTACCCCCAGCACCTGCGCACCGACTCGAACTACCCCCACGTGGACTGCTACTCACGCGCGATCCGCGACGTCGCGGCGGTGACCGGCGCGGTCCAGATGGTGGAGCGCGAGTTCTGGCAATCCCTGGGTGGCATGGACGAACAGCTCAAGGTCGTCATGAACGACGTTGATCTCTGTCTACGTAGCCAGATGGAGGACCGTTTAGTGGTCTACACCCCTTACGTGGAGCTCTTGCACCACGTCGGATCGTCGCGCGGCAACCTCGACCCGCTCGAGGACCGAAACCGATTCATCCGCCGCTGGGACATCTTTGGCTCGTTTCGCGATCCCTACTTTCCCGACTCACTACTACTCTTGGGCGAGAAGTTCTTCTACTTTTTACGCTGAGTATCAGTCCCCGAAACGTCGAGTCCCCCTTGTAGCCTAAGAAGGTGAATTCGACCGGGGCCCGGCTGACCGCCTTTTACCGCCGACTTCCCCCTTCCGCCATTCCCATTCTTTTCATCGTCCTGCTCGTCCTCGCCGGCAATGCGATGTACGTGCTGCGACTTGCGAACAACGACCCAATCTCATGGACGGCCGGCATCTCGCACTCCCTGTGTCGGATCAAGTGCGGACGTCCCGCGATTGACCCGAACCTGGGTTTCATCACCCAGTCGCTCGGCCACCAGGCGGCCATCGACATACTCCACGGACATTTCCCGTGGTGGAACTACTACCAAGGACTCGGTCAGCCCCTGGCGGGCGAGATGCAGTCCGCGGCGCTGTTTCCCCTGACCCTGCTCTTCGCTTTGTCCTCAGGACTGGTGTGGTTCCACGTCAGTCTCGAAGTGATCGCGGGCGTCTCCACCTACTTCCTGGCTCGGCGCCTCTCGCTACCCGTCGTCGTCGCGACCGCCGGGGGCATGGTCTTTGCCCTCGACGGCACCTTCGCCTGGCTCGGCAACGCAGTCCTCAATCCCGTCGCCTTCTTACCGATGCTGCTGCTCGGCGTCGAGATGATCTTTGACAGCGCGTCGAGTAGTACGAAACGGGGCTGGTACGTTGCCGCGATCGCGCTGGCGCTGTCGATCTACGCGGGCTTTCCCGAAGTCGCCTACGTCGACGCACTGTTCTGTGGGGTGTGGGCAATCGTGCGACTCTTCTCGCTACCGCGCGAACGACGACTTCGCGCGCTTCGTCGACTGGGGCTTGGGGGCGTCATGGGCGTCGTCCTAGCGCTGCCCGCGCTGGTGCCCTTCGCCGATTTTCTGAAAGTGGGCTTTATCGGCAGCCACACCGCCGCCGTGTCCGGAATCGAACACTTACCAACGGCGTCACTCGCCATGTTCTTCGACCCCTACGTCTACGGCACCATCTTCTTTGACCCCAACGTCGCCACGTCCTGGGGCGGGATCGGCGGTTACTTCGGGGCCAGCGTGTGCGTGCTCGCGCTGGTGGGCCTCTTTGGCCCCCGGCTTCGTTCGATGCGGGTCTTCTTGGCGCTGTGGACCGTCGCCGGACTGGCCGGCGCGCTCAACTTCTTGCATGCGCGCGAGGTCTGGAACCTCATTCCCCTCGTCAACGCGACTTCCTTCCCGCGCTACGTCATGCCCAGTTGCGAGATGGCGGTAGTCGTCTTAGCGGTGCTCGGGCTGAACGACTTTGTCACGAGCACCCGAGCCAAGCGACTCTTCACCACCTCGACGGTGTTCATGGTGCTCGCGGTGTTGTGGCTGGCCTATAGCGCCAGGTCGCTCAACCGCGGCGTCGTCATGAGCCACACGACCCACGTCGTCTTCATCGGCCTGGGCCTGTTGCCCTTCATTGCCCTCGCGCTCTTTCTCATCCTGGGCCGTTTCACCAAAGCCCGCGTCACGCCGCTACTCATCGCGATCGTCTTGGTGGGTGAGTCGCTCGTGCTGTTCTTCGTGCCCACCGCCCAGTCGCCCAAGGTGATCAACGTCGACTACGCGCCCATCCACTACCTCCAGGCCCACCAGGGTCAGGAACGGTTCTTGGACTTTGCGGTGCTGTACCCCAACTGGGGCACCGAGTTCGGCATCAACTCCCTGAGCGCCATCGACCTGCCGTTCCCCAAGGCCTTCAAGAACTTCATCGAAGAAGATCTCTACCCCGGTCTCACGCCCGGCAACCAGTTCGTCATCAAAGGCGGCATCACCGGCATCGAAGCCCAGGAGCATGAACTACTCGGGCACTTTCAAGCGTACGAGAACGCCTCGGTGCGGTACCTCTTGGTGCCCAGTTCCGTGGTCTTGTTGCCCGCGCTCACCAAGCTCGGCGTAAAGCAGGTATTTAGGGACTCGTTGGCGACGATCTACCTGCTCCCCCACACCCGCTCGTTCTTTTCGACCTCGTCGTCGTCGTGCGCGGTGACGAGCACGAACGACAATGTCGCAACCGTCGACTGCGCCAAGCCCGGGGCGACGTTGCTGCGCACCGAACTCTCGATGACCGGCTGGAAGGCCACCGTGAACGGCAAGTCCGTCCCGATCACCACGATCGATGGGGTCTACCAGCAGGTCACGCTGCCCGAAGGATTCTCGACCGTGCGTTACAGCTTCATGCCGCCGCACGAGCGTTACGCCCTCCTGCTCGGCTTTCTCGGTGGGCTCTTTCTCATCGGGTCGTTCGTCAATGAGCGAGTGCCCTTCGTGTCGAGGCGACGACGCCCGCCAGAGTTGTAACTCTCCAACTGGTGGTCAAGAATGACGTTGTACCCCTCACATCCAGCATGAAGAACGAAATCTCGCGCGACGAAGTTGGGATACGTTGGCCTAGGAGGGAGTACCTATGAAATGTCTCTACGAACTCGGTTCGGCCCGATGAGTCGCGTCGACAAGATAGACCTACAGAAGACGCTCAGCAAAGAAGAGTCCGACGAGCGCGTCATAATGGCACAGCGTCGCCTCACGCAACTACGGCTCTTCAGCGCGGGACTCCTCGAGCACCACGTGGTCGGACCCGGTCTGCTCGTGCTCTTTGAAGGCTTCGACGCGGCCGGCAAGGGCGGCTCCATTCGGCGACTGACGGCCAGCATTGACCCCCGTCACGTGGTGGTCAAGCCGATCGGGCCGCCCACGACCGAAGAGTTACGCCACCACTTTCTCTGGCGGTTCCAAGAGGCCCTGCCCGGCCGGGGCGAGATGACGGTCTTTGACCGCTCCTGGTACGGACGACTCCTGGTCGAGCGGGTCGAGGGCGAGATCAACGAAGAGGCGGCGCGTCAATCGGCCAAAGAGATCGTGGAGTTTGAGCGAATGCTCATCAACGACGGCGTCACGCTCGTGAAATTCTGGCTCCACATCTCGGACGAAGAACAGCTTCGCCGCTTCAACGAACGGGCCAACGATCCACTCAAGCACTGGAAACTCACCCCCGACGACTGGGAGAACCGCGCGCATCGATCGGGCTACCTCAAGGCGCTCAAGTTCATGGTGCGTACGACCGACCAGCCCCACGCGAAGTGGATCCTCGTCCCCGCCGAGGACAAGCACTACGCGCGCGTGGCCGTGCTCGAGATGTTGATCGATCGTTGGGTCGAGGACCTCGAGCGACGGGGCTTGGACGTGCCGGCGCCGAGCAAGGGCGACTACCTCGGCTGAGTCAGCGAGGGCGCGCCACATCTGGAACACTGAAACCATGACTTCTCGCTACGGCATCACCATCCCCTTCGAGGGCGTCACCTTGAACGAGCACCGCGAATGGTTCCATCGTCTGGCCGACCTCGGCTACAGCGACGTCTGGTCCGCCGAGGTCGACGGCGCGGACGGNNTTCACCCGCGGCCCCGGCCTGCTCGCGATGAGCGTCGCGGCCCTGGCCGAGGTGGCCGAGGGGCGCTTCACGATGGGACTGGGCGCGTCGAGCCAGCCGGTCGTCGAGCGCTGGAACGGCATCGCCTACGAACGCCCGTACCAAAGGACGCGCGACGTGCTGCGCTTCGTGAAACGTGCCCTGGATGGAGAGAAGATCGACGAGGTCTTTGAGACCTTCGAGATCCACGGCTTTAAGCTCTCGCGCCCGGTNNGGAAAAGAGGCCGACGGCGCGATCCTCAACTGGCTCGCCGCCAGCGACGTCGCCCAATGCCGCGCCGAGGTCGGCGAGGGCAAGACGATCGCCGCGCGGCTCTTCGTCATCCCCACCGAGGACACCGACACCGCGCGCTTCATCGCGCGACGAATGATCTCGTCGTACCTGACGGTAAACGTCTACGCCGAATTTCACAAGTGGCTCGGGCGGGGCGACGCGTTGGCCCCAATGTGGGAGGCCTGGGCCGCGGGCGATCGCAAACGGGCCAACGAGGTCATCCCCGACGCCGTCGTGGACGAACTGGTGATTCACGGCTCTTACGACGAGTGTCGCGAGCACGTGATGCGCTACGTCGAGGCCGGCGTGGCGATTCCTTCGCTCGCGATCGTGCCCTTCGGCCTCGATCTCAAAGCGGCCGTCGAGGGTCTCGCGCCGCGCTAGACCGACTCGGCCTCTAAGAACTCCAAGACGTCGGCGAACTTCTTCTTCGCCGCGATCGTGCGGGTGGGGATGTGATCGGTGGGGATCTCCGAGGCGTGGTAGTCGCGCAGGGCGTGCCTCGCCACCGTCTGGCGGTGCACCTCGTCGGGACCGTCGTAGATTCGCGCTGCGCGCGCGGCGCGGTACATCCCCTCTAAGGGCATGTCGGAGGAGTAGCCGAGCGAGCCGTAGGTCTGGATCGCGCGGTCGATNNCGCGACGCCGAGGCGCCCACTTGATCCATCTTCCAGGCCGCGTGCAAGGTCATCAGGCGCGCCGCGTGCATCTCGGCCTTGGAGTCGGCGATCCAGTTGAGGACGGTCTGCTTCTCTGAGAGGAGCGAACCGTGGGTGAAGCGCGACAGAGCCCGTTCGCACATCATGTCAAAGGCGCGCTGGGACTGTCCGANNAGCGCATGCAGTGATGGATCCGGCCCGGCCCGAGGCGGGTCTGGGCCAGCAGGAAGCCCGAACCCTCGGGGCCGATCAGGTGGTCGCTCGGCACGCGCACGTCGTCGTAGAGAATCTCCGCGTGGTTGCCGAAGCGCCCGTATACGACGTCGGGGTCGTCCATCGAACCCACGTCGCGCAGAATCGTGAGTCCGGGCGTCGTCACGGGCACGACGAACATCGACGAGCCCTGNNGAGCCGTTGGAGGTGTACCACTTGCGCCCGGTGATGACCCACTCGTCGCCGTCTTTGCGCGCGCGGGTCTTTAAGAGCCGCGGGTCACTGCCCGCCGTGTCGGGTTCGGTCATCGAGAAGCCCGAACGGATCGAACCGCTCAGGAGCGGATACAACCAGCGCTCTCGGATGTCCTCTCGCCCGGTCATCTCCATGCCGGCCGCGAGCAGTTCGGCGTTGCCGCTATCGGGCGCGTTGTTGCCAAAGACGACCGGTGCGTACATGCACTGACCGAGAACCTCGTGCATGAGACCGAGCTGCACCTGGCCAAAGCCCATCCCGCCGAGTTCACTCGGCAAGTGCGCCGCCCACAGGCCTCGCGCCCGCACCTGATCTTGCAGGGGCTTAATCACCGTCACGATCTGGTCGTAGTTGAGACGCAACGTCTCGAGGGGCATGATCTCTTCACGGACGAAGCCGCGCATCCACACCAGTTGCTCTTCGAAGGCGTCGTCGGTTGAAAAATCCCAGGCCATGGCCCACCTCTCTCTCGGCGCCACTCTAGAACACTGACCTTTCTGCTTTGAGAGTGCACAAGGTGACACTCTCTACACTGGATGGACGGATGGGAGTCACGTGGCCAAAAAGAAAAAGCCCCCCGCGAAGGTGAAGATCGGGGTGATCGACACCATGTTCGCTCGTTACGACATGGGCCGCGCCGCGCGCAGCGAACTCGCCCAATGCCCCGGTTACGGCACCACGTTCGAGGTCCTCAGCGAGACCGTGCCCGGCTTCAAGGACCTGGCGGTCGCCGCGAAGAGGATGATCGAGCGCGACGGTGCCGCCATCGTGGTCGTGCTCGCCATGCCCGGGTCCGCCGCTATCGACAAACAGTGCGCGCACGAAGCCTCACTCGGGATCATGCAGGCCCAGCTCATGACGTCCACGCCCATCCTCGAAGTCTTCGTGCACGAAGACGAGTCCGACGACCCCAAGGTCCTGGCCGATGTCTTCGAGCACCGCTCGCGCAGCCACGCGCGCAACGCCTACTGGATGCTCTTCGAGCCTGACCAACTCGCGCGTCGCGCGGGCACCGGCGTGCGTCAGGGTTTCGCCGACGCCGGACCTCTCGAGACGGCTTAAGTCGAGCGGCTGGCGAGTCACTAGGCTCGCCAGAGTTACGTATTGGTAACTCGAGGAGGAATCCATGCCCGAAGCCGTCATCGTCGCCACCGCGCGCACCCCGATCGGGCGCGCCTTTAAGGGTTCGCTCGTCGACATGCGCCCCGACGACCTCACCGTACTGATCGTGCAAGCGCTTTTAGAGAAGGTGCCCGAACTCGATCCCCACAGCGTGGAGGACCTCATGGTGGGCTGCGGCCAGCCGGCCGGCGAGGCGGGCTTTAACATCGCGCGCGTGGTGGCGGTGCTGGCCGGTCTCGACGACGTGCCGGGTACCACCGTCAATCGTTACTGCTCCTCGTCGCTACAGACCATCCGCATGGCCACCCACGCCATTCGGGCCGGCGAAGGCGACATCTTCATCTCGGCGGGCGTGGAGACGGTGTCGCGCTTCGCCAGCGGCGCGAGCGACTTAGGCCCCGCCCGCAACCCCCTCTTCGCTGACGCGATCGAGCGCACCAAGGAACGTTCCGAAAAGGTCACCGTTCCCTGGACGCCGCCCGAGGGGCTGCCCGACATCTACATCGCAATGGGCCAGACGGCCGAGAACGTCGCGGAGTTCGAGAAGGTCTCGCGACACGAGATGGACGAGTTCGCGCTGCGCAGCCAAGAGCTCGCCGTCGCGCACCAAGAGAACGGCTTCTTCGAGCGCGAGATCNNGGCGCCGCGGGCGTCATCGTCATGAGCGACACCAAGGCCAAGGAACTCGGCATCAAGCCCCTCGCGCGGGTCGTGGCCAGCGGCGTCAGCGGGCTGAACCCCGAGATCATGGGGCTCGGTCCGATTGAGGCGTGTCGACAGGCGCTGCGTCGCGCGAACATGACCATGGACGACATTGACTTGGTGGAGATCAACGAGGCCTTCGCCGCCCAGGTCCTCCCGAGCGCCAAGCACCTCGGAATCAAGCTCGACAAGCTCAATATCCGTGGCGGCGCGATCGCCCTCGGTCACCCCTTTGGCATGACCGGCGCGCGCATCATGACGACGTTGCTCAACTCGCTCGAAGACTCGGGCAAGCGCTTCGGCTTGGAATCGATGTGCGTGGGCGGCGGCCAGGGGATGGCCATGATCGTCGAACGCCTGAGCTAGGCCGTCGCCTACCTCGCGCCCGTGAAGCGAGCCTCGGGGTCGTCCTGGAACGATCGCGCCTCGTCCTCACCCACCGCTCGCGCCTCGTCGGGCAGCATCACCGGAATCGAATCGCGAACCTCGTAGGCGACGTGACGACGGGGATTGAACAACACGTTCTTCGACGGCACGTACAGCAACGTCCCGTGGTCGACGGGGTCCTCGAGCAGGTCGAGCAGAAACGCGTCCAGGGCCATCAGTCGTTCTCCTTGATCAGGGCCAGCACTTCTTTCACGTGCGCACGGCACGAGGCTTCGTCCGCGGCTTCCACGTTCAAACGTAGCAACGCTTCGGTGTTCGAGGGACGAAGGTTGAACCACCACGTGCCGTAGTCGGCCGTCAGGCCGTCGAGCAGGTCGACGCTGACCCCGCCGCTCTCGAGCGTCTTGGCGACGCGCGCGACCGTGTCGGCGGGACTGGTGACCTCGGTGTTGATCTCTCCGGAGTCGACGTAACGCTGAAAGGGCTTGACCAACTCCGAGAGGGGCTCATTGGATTCACTCATCAACTCAAGGACCACGAAGGCGGTGATGATCCCAGAGTCCGCGCGATAGTTGTCACGGTAGTAGTAGTGACCCGAGTGCTCGCCACCAAAGACGGCGCCGCTCTCGGCCATGACCTGTTTGATGAAGCTGTGGCCGACGCGCGTTCGTAGCGCCACGCCGCCCTCTTCGGTGATGACCTCGGGCACCGACTTAGAGCAGATCAAGTTATAGAGAATCGTCGCGCCCGGGTGACGTTGGAGCATCGCCGTCGCGACCATCGCCGTCGTCGCGGAGCCACTGACCGGTTGGGCCAGTTCGTCGATGAGGAACACGCGGTCCGCGTCGCCGTCAAAGGCGAGGCCGAGATCGGCGTGGGTCTCGAGCACGCGTCGTTGCAAGTCCTTAAGGTTTTCGGGATTGAGCGGATCGGCCGGGTGGTTGGGAAACGTGCCGTCGAGTTCGGGATAGAGAATCTCCAGTTCGAAGGGCAGGCCCGCGAAGACCAGGGGCGCGACGAAGCCGCCCATGCCGTTGGCGGTGTNNCGGTGTCGGCGACGATCTTGAGGGGACGAAAGGCCCCCACGTCGGCGAAGGTGTGCACGTGGGTCACCCACTCATTGGTGAGATCGAGCGTGCTGTAGGGCGCGAGATCACCGATGGCGGGCGTGTCGAAGAACTCGTTGGTCAACGCTTCGATCTCGGTGAGTCCCGACTCCATACTGACCGGCTTGGCGCCCGCGAGACAGAATTTGACACCGTTGTACTGGGCGGGGTTGTGCGACGCGGTGAACANNATGTCGCGCGCCACAACGAGACGGGGCGACTGGGCGAAGGTCGCAAAGGCCGATCCGATAGCCCGGGCCACGTCCTCGTCGAGCTGGTCGGGGTAGGTGCCACGAACGTCGTAAGCCTTAAAGATGACGCTCGTATCCACGACTCTTCACACTACCGGGGCAGGTTTCGACGCCTCCTAATGGCAAACCAGATCGTCGCCAGGCCCGCGAGCACCGTGAGATCGCTCACGACATTGCCAATCGTCAACGCCGGGGTCGTGGTGTAGTTGAGCGACACCGTCTTGGCGGTCGGCACGACGACCATCAAGTTGG
>PKXH01000078.1:20200-20372 GCA_003133405.1 Acidimicrobiaceae bacterium
GGCCGGGCCGGCGCTGGCGGCGTACACACTCTGCAACGAAGGGGTGAGCCACCACTTCTCATTGGCGTTAAGCCACGACGAGCCACTCGAGAGATTGGCCACCACGTTCGGGGTTCTCGTGAGCGCCTGGACCATCGGACTGTCCTTCACGAGATAGATCCGCCACTGCACG
>PKXH01000073.1:0-193 GCA_003133405.1 Acidimicrobiaceae bacterium
CGGCCATGTTGTAGCCGCAAAAGGGCAGCATGGCGAAGGGATCGCGTCGTAACTGGCCAACGGCGCCCGTCGCCGCGGCCGTTGTCTCGGACGCCAAGATCGAGCCCAGAAAGACTCCGTGGTCCCAACTGCGCGACTGTACGACGAGGGGGATCACGCTGGCGCGTCGTCCGCCAAAGAGGATCGCGTCGAT
>PKXH01000073.1:228-14866 GCA_003133405.1 Acidimicrobiaceae bacterium
ACGTCGCCGTCCGCGGTGAGTGCGGTGTTGGTGAAGATGGTGTTGGCCGCGACCGAATACATGGCGTTGGGGTTCGTGTCCATGTTTGTGCCCGGGGCTACGCCAAAGAAGCCCGCTTCGGGATTGATGGCGTAGAGGCGGCCGTCGGGACCGGGCTTCATCCAACAGATGTCGTCGCCCACCGTTTCGACCTTCCAGCCCGGCAGCGTGGGCACGAGCATGGCGAGATTCGTCTTACCGCAGGCGCTCGGAAAGGCCCCGGTCACGTAGCGCGACTCGCCCGAGGGATTGGTCAACTTCAAGATCAACATGTGCTCGGCGAGCCAGCCGTCGTCGCGCGCTAGCACCGAGGCGATGCGCAACGCGAAGCACTTCTTGCCCAACAGCGCATTGCCCCCGTAGCCCGAACCGTACGAGATGATCTCGTGGGTTTCGGGAAAGTGCACGATGTACTTGTTCTCCGAGTCACAGGGCCACGCCACGTCGGCCTGTCCCTTCGCGAGGGGCATGCCGACCGAGTGCAGACAGGGCACGAACTCGCCGCTCTCGCCCAGCACTTCGAGGGCGCCAGCACCCATGCGCGTCATGATNNCGCATACTCACCGCCACGTAGGCCGAGTCCGTGATCTCGACGCCAATGTGCGAAATCTTCGAGCCGAGCGGTCCCATCGAGAACGGCACCACGTACATGGTGCGGCCCTTCATCGATCCCTCGAAGAGCGTGTGCAACGTGGCGCGCATTTCGTTCGGCTCGCGCCAGTTGTTTGTCGGGCCGGCGTCGATCTCTCGCACCGAACAGATGAACGTGCGATCTTCCACGCGCGCGACGTCGCCCGGGTCGGACCTGGCGTAGTAACTGTGCGGTCGCTTGGCCTCGGAGAGCTTGGTGAAGGTGCCGTCGTCCACCAGTTGCTGGCACAACGCGTCGTACTCTTCGGCTGAGCCGTCGCACCAGTGGATACGATCGGGAGTAGTGAGCTGCGCCACTTCCTCGACCCATTCGATCAACTTCTTATTCGTGGTTGGGTACGTCACGACTTCCTCTTTTACGATCCACACGCCGTCTCGTTACGACGTGGAACAAGGTCCAACTTCATGAGCGTGCCAACTGACCCAACCAACGAACGGAGCCAGCACGAAGATGACGTACTGGAGCGTATAGCCAAAATCGTGGCCCGGGACGCAATACCAATGGGTGAACGGCACGGGGGCGACGACGCGGCGGTGCTCTCGCCCTTCGTGGGCGAGGCGATCGTGAGCACCGACGTCGCCGTACTAGGTGTTCACTTAGACGCGGAACTTTTCCCACTGAGTGACTTGGGATATAAGGCGGTCGCCGCTGCGTTATCGGACTTGGCGGCGATGGGTGCGCGGCCGCGCGGTTTGGTGGTGGCGGTGACCGCGCCGCCGGGTACGGACCTCGAGTCGTTGCACCGTGGCGTCGCCGAGGCGGCGGCGCAGACGAACTGTCCCGTAGTGGGAGGCGATCTCTCTCGGGGTCACGACGTCGCGATCGCCGTGACGGTCTTTGGCGAATGTCCCGGGCGGGGGGCTGTCTTACGAAGTGGCGCGAAGGCGGGTGACGAACTATTGGTGACCGGTCCCCTCGGGCGCGCGGCCGCAGGACTGCGCCGGCGCCGCGCGGGCGCTGAGTTGAGTGACGAGCTCGTGCGGGCCCATCGCCGTCCCTGGCCGCTCCTGAGNNTGCATCGTTTGGCCGACGCCTCACACGTCGGTTTCGAATTGGTCGAGCTACCCGTCGCCGAGGGCGCCACGTTCGAAGAGGCCCTCAGCGGGGGAGAGGACTATGAACTGTTGATTGCGACGAACGACCCGGGACGGCTGCGTCTGATGTTCGTCGATCGGGGCTTACGCGCGCCGATCTCTCTGGGCTTCGTGGTGAGCGACCCCGGGGTAAGAACCCTCGCCGGCGAACCGTTTCCTCGCCGGGGCTTTGAGCATCAGCTCTAACCCCCGTGGACTAAACCTTCGTGCGGGTGGGTTTGGTGACTTTGCCCGAGCGTAGACAGCCGGTGCAGACGTTCACGCGCTTGGGCGCGCCAGCGACGAGCGCACGCACGCGTTGGATGTTGGGATTCCAACGACGCTTGGTGCGACGGTGTGAGTGAGAGACGTTCATGCCGAACGACGGCTTCTTGCCGCAGATTTCGCAGACTGATGCCATGATGGACGTTCTCCTTTGATCCCAGCACCCGACCGCGGGGACTGGTTAAACCGAAGGACCATTGTAGCATCGCTAACGATGAGCTCTCCTTCGACGCTGTCGCCAGACGACCTGCGCGCCGTCGTTGCCACCTACGGCGAACTTCTTCGCTCCCATAAAGAGGTCATCAACCGCTTGAACGTCTACCCAGTGCCCGACGGGGACACGGGCACCAATATGACCCTCACGATTGAATCGGTGTCGAGTGCCCTGGCGGACCTCGACGCGAACGCGACCATGGGCGCCGTTGCCAAGGCCATCGCGCACGGTTCGCTCATGGGGGCTCGGGGAAACTCAGGGGTCATCCTCTCGCAAATCCTGCGCGGCCTCGTGGCCGAGTTTCCCGCTGACGGCGACGTCGGGCCGAGTGAGTTGACCACGGCGTTTGCTCGAGCGGACGAACTGGCGCGTCAGGCGGTGGTTCGACCGGTCGAGGGGACGATTCTCTCGATCGCGCGCGCCGGCGCCGAGGGCGCGAACGCGCACCCTGACACTCTCGAACATCTCGTGCGCGGCGCGCGCGACGCCGCGAAAGAGGCGCTGGCCAAGACGCCCGATCAACTCGAGGTCCTTAAGCAAGCGGGCGTCGTGGACTCGGGGGGCGCGGGCCTCTTGTTGTTCTTTGACGCGCTGTGCCACGTGGTGGCGAACGACGAACTGCCCATCGCGCCCAGCCTGGACTCCATCCACGTCACCGTGCACGAGGAGTTGCGCGACGACGCGGATTTGGCCGAACTTCGCTACGAGGTCATGTACCTGCTCGACGCCGACGACGCCAAGATGCACGCGTTTCGAGAAGTGTGGGCCGGTATCGGCGATTCCATCGTCATCGTGGGCGGCGACGGGATCTACAACTGCCATATCCACACCGATGACGTGGGCGCGGCCATTGAAGCGTCGCTCGACGCCGGTCGGCCGCGCGAGATCAGGGTCACCGACCTCGCTGACCAGGTCATCGAAGAGCGCTGGGTTCGTGAGGCCAGCACGGAACCGATGGATGCGGAGAGCCCGCCGGCGCCCACGACCGCGGTGGTGGCCGTCGTGGTGGGCGAGGGAATTGGGCGAATCTTTCACTCACTAGGCGTGCGCCAACTCGTGCGCGGGGGACAGACGATGAACCCCTCGACGGCCGAACTCGTCGAGGCGGTGCGCGCGACCGGCTCTTCGCAAGTGGTGTTGCTGCCGAATAACAAGAACATTCGCCCCGTCGCCGAACAGGTGGCCGGCCTCGTTGAGCAGACGGTGCGCGTGGTACCGACGAGTTCGATCGTGGAGGGCTTCGCGGCGCTGCTCGCCTACGACCCCGACGCGTCAGCCGAGCAGAACGCGGAAGCGATGGGGGCGTCGGCCTGCAACGTGGTGGCCGGTGAGGTCACCCAAGCGGTGCGCGACACCTCCACCGACGCCGGTGAGGTTCACGTGGGCGACTGGATCGGTCTCGGCGCCAAGGGTGTGGAGTCGATCGCGGGCTCGATCGCGGGCGCGAGCAACGAGTTGCTCTCGGTACTCGTGCGCCCGGAGCACGAACTGTTGACCATCATCGAAGGCGACGGCTCGTCACCGGCCAACACACGACGGGTGACGGAGTTTCTCGCTGAAGAGTTCCCCCAGATCAGCGTCGAGGTGCACCATGGGGGCCAACCGCTCTACCCCTACTATTTCGGCCTCGAGTGAGTGACGCGCCGGCGCGGCGACTTCGCCAGTTGGGCGACGTACCGGTCAGCCAACTTCGCCACGTCGGCGAGAAACGTCTGGCCGCACTGGCGTCGCTGGGCATCGACAACGTCTTTGACCTCTTGACGGTCTACCCGCGTCGCTACCTCGATCGAACCAAGCGCGTTGACCTCTCCGATCTCAACGTGGGCGACGAAGCCGCGGTGTACGGCGAGGTCGAAAAGGTGAGTAGCCGTCGCACCCGCCAGGGCCGCGTCATGGTCGAAGTGACCGTGAGTGGCGACGGCGAATCCCTTAAGGTCGTCTTTTTCAACCAGGCCTGGCGTGAACGCCAGCTCACGCTCGGCGTGCAGGCGCTCTTCTTTGGCAAGGTGAGCGATTACAAAGGTCAGCGTCAGATGACGAATCCCGTCGTGGACGTGATCGTGGGCGCCTCGGGCGAGGAGCGTGACGCCTCCAAGGTGGGCCGGGTGGTGGCCATCTATCCCGCGTCGGGCAAGGCCGGCCTCACCAGTTGGGAGATGGGCGGGTTCATCGAGGAATCGTTGCGCCGCGCCGGTCCACTCTTCGACCCACTCTCGAGTCTCGAACGTGATGCCCTCGACCTCGTCGATCGCACCCAGGCCTACTGGGGCATTCACCTACCCAGCGACCTCGACGATCCACCTCGCGCTCGACGACGTCTCGCCTTTGACGAGTTCTTGCGACTGCAGTTGTTGCTCGCCCTACGGCGTCAACGACTCGAGGCCTCCTCGGCCGGCATTCGCCACCCCTTTAACGTCAACGACC
This sequence comes from Acidimicrobiaceae bacterium, assembly GCA_003133405.1. Taxonomy (GTDB): domain Bacteria; phylum Actinomycetota; class Acidimicrobiia; order Acidimicrobiales; family RAAP-2; genus RAAP-2. The sequence continues at coordinate 4,916 of PKXH01000073.1, forward strand.
TCGATGCCGCGCCCGGAGAACTCGTCGCGCCCACCTCGAGTCTGGTGCGGCGTTTCCTGGCCGGACACCGCTACGCCTTGACCGGCGCGCAGCGTCGCGTACTCGAAGAGATCGCCCGCGACATGTCGTCGTCGCTGCCCATGCATCGACTCTTACAAGGCGACGTCGGCTCGGGCAAGACAATGGTGGCCCTGGCGGCGATGTTGGCCTCGCTCGACGGTGGTCGTCAAAGCGTCCTGATGGCGCCCACTGAGGTCCTCGCCGAACAACACCTGGCTTCGTTGCGGCGCGATTTGGAGGGGCTGACCGTGACCGACGACGCGGTGCTCGACGGGAGTCGTCCCCTGTCGGTCCAACTGCTCACGGGCCGCGTTCGTGCCAGGGAGCATCTCGGGGTACTCGAAGGTCTCGTTTCGGGATCGATCGACGTGGTCGTGGGCACGCACGCGCTGCTCAACGACGAGGTGCGCTTTAAGTCCCTGGGCCTCATCGTGATCGACGAGCAGCACCGCTTTGGCGTCGAACAAAGAGCGGCCCTGCGCGATCAAGGTCGGACACGCTCGAACGAGGGGGCCGACCCTGATCTATTGGTGATGACCGCGACGCCCATTCCCCGCACGGCGGCGATGGTGATCTTTGGCGACCTCGACGTATCGGTCGTCGACGAGATGCCCGAGGGCCGCCGGCCGATCGTGACGACGTGGGCGAAGAGTGAAGAGGAGGTCAACGACTGTTGGCGGCGGGTGCGCGAGGAGGTCGCCGCCAAGCGGCGGGCCTACGTCATCTGTCCGCTCGTCGAAGACTCCGAGCGCGTCGAGGCCACGAGCGCGGTGGAAGAGCGAACGAGATTGGCCCTTCATGAACTGAGGGGTCTTTCGGTGGGGCTCTTGCACGGCCAGATGAAGAGCGCGGAAAAAGAAGAAGTCATGAAGCAGTTCCGCGCCGGCGACTTGGACGTGCTCGTGGCGACCGTGGTCATTGAAGTGGGCGTCGACGTGCCCGAAGCGAGCGTCGTGGTGATCGAAGACGCGTGGCGCTTTGGCTTGGCCCAGTTGCACCAGTTGCGCGGTCGAGTTGGTCGATCGGAGCAGCAGAGTTACTGCTACCTACTCGGCACGCCCCCCAGCGAAGAAGGCGAGAAGAGACTGGCCGCGCTCGTTGCGTCGAACGATGGCTTCGAACTGGCCGAGATCGATCTAGAGATGCGCGGCGAAGGCACGCTGCTCGGCGCTCGCCAGAAGGGTCGCAGCGACCTCAAGCTCGCCAAGCTCAAGAGTGACGAAGACCTGCTACTGAGTGCCCAACGCCTCGCCGTCGCAATTGTGCAAGACAACGACGGCACGCTCGTCGATATGGTCGATGAACTTCGACTGTTCGTAGATGACGACGAAGCTACCTACCTCTTTAAGTCCTAGGACGTACCCTTAGGGGGTGCGAGTAATTGGTGGTGTGGCCCGCGGGCGTCGGCTCAAGGCAAAACTGCCAGCCACGGTACGCCCCACGACCGACTACGCCCGAGAGGCAATCTTTTCGATGCTCGAAAGCCGCGGCGGACTCCATGATCTGGTCGTGGCCGATCTCTACTGCGGCTCGGGAGCCATGGGAATCGAGGCGTTGTCACGTGGGGCCGCCAGGGTTTACTTTGTCGACACCGATCCGCAGTGCCTCGTCGCCTCCAAGGTGAACCTCGAACCACTGCAACTCTCGGGTGAGGCGATCTTCGTACGCGCCAATCTGCCCGTGTGGACTCCGCCGCACGACCTGGACCTGTTGTTGGCCGATCCGCCCTACGGCCCGCTCGATTTAGCGAGCGTGCTCAACGGAGTCGTCGCCAAACGGGTTGTCGTCGAAAACGACCGTCATATGGCGGCGCCCGAGGGCTGGAACGTAACCAAAACCAAGCGATACGGCACTACGCTCGTTACGATGTTAGAACCCAGCGAAGGGGACGACGCGTGACGGTTGGTCTGATTCCGGGCTCTTTTGACCCTTTTCATAACGGGCACCTCGAGATCGTCGAGCGCGCGGCCCAGCTCTTTGACGAAGTCGTGGTGGCGGCCATTCGCAACCCGCAAAAGTCCGGGGCGCTCTTCGACCTCGACGAGCGCCGCGACATGATCGCCGAGTCTCTGGTTCACGTGAAGAACGTGCGCATCGTGTCGATTTCCACCCTCTTGGTCAACGTCGCGCGCGACGTCGACGCGACGGCCATCGTGAAGGGGCTGCGCGCCGTGTCGGATTTTGAGAGCGAAATGCAGATGGCCCAGATGAACCGATCGCTCTCGGGGGTGGAGACGCTGTTCTTACCGTCGAGTTCTCGTCACTCGTTCATCTCGTCGCGTCTCTTGCAAGAGGTGGCGCGTTACGGCGGGGACGTGACGACCTTCGTACCCGCTCCGGTCGCCAAGCGACTGGCTCAGAAGTTTCCGGAAGGTGGACAGTGACTTCATTCGACGGCTACGACGGCGACGACTTCGAAGACCCCTCGGCGCGACACGCCCGGCGCGACATCGAAGCCGACCTGCGCGACCTGATGGAACTGGTGGCGAACGCGAAACAGATGCCGTTGTCGAACTCGGCGCTCGTGTCGCGCGACGACGTCATGGCGCTCTTAGAGCAGGCCCTGCACAGCCTCCCGGACGAGATTCGCGAGGCCCGTTGGGCACTGCGCGATCGCGAAGAGTTGATGGCCGCGGAGGTTCAAAAGGCGCAGCAGCTCATGGATCAAGTGCGCGCCGAGGCCGCTCGCATGGTCGACAAGACCGAGATCGTGCGCCAGTCGCGACTGAAGGCCGAACAGATCGTCGCCGACGCGCACGCCCAGGCCCGCCAGATGATTAATCAGTCGGAGGACTTCATCGACGGCAAACTCGGGGGATTCGAGATCGTGCTCGAGCGGCTCTTAAAGACCGCTCGCTCGGGCCGGGAGCGTCTCAGCGCCCAGGGACTACCAACGTCGATGATCAACGACGAGAACCCGAGCGACGACTTCTTGTCGGCGCCGGCGCCCTTAAACGCCTACGAAGAGTCGAGCCAGCCCGAGAGTTCCTTTTTCGATCAGGACTCTTTCTAAGAGCCGTGTCCTCGCCGTATCTCGTCCCCGTCGCACGAATTCTGCGCGACGTACCTTCGTCAATCGAGGTCGCCTTCGAGGCGCCCTTTGACGAGCCCCACGAGTTCGCGCCGCGCGCGCCGGTGGAGACGGACGTCTTCCCCGAGGCGGTCGTCAACGTTCGCGTGCGCCTGGAGAGTTTCGTGGGGGGGCTGTGCGCCAAGGGCCGAGTGGAGGCGCCCTGGCACGGGGTCTGTCGGCGTTGTTCGGCACCGGTACTCGGGCTTTCGAGCGTCGCGGTCAACGAGCGCTTCACCGACGAGCGCGGGCCCGGCGACGAAGAGACCTACCTCATCGAACACGACTTCGTCGATTTGGCGCCGCTCGCCCACGACGCCATCTTGTTGGATCTGCCGCTGGCGCCACTGTGTCGCAGCGACTGTCGAGGGCTCTGTCTCTACTGCGGGATCGACCGCAACGAGGCGACGTGTGAGTGTCAGGCGCCACACGATCCGCGCTGGGCTACACTGGACGCACTCCAATTAGCGGACCCCGAGTCCGAGGGATCCAACGAAGTGTGACGGGTTCGTCCGTTGCCGGTGAAAGAGAAGATCGATGGCCGTTCCCAAACGCAAGACCAGCAAAGCCAAGACCCGTAGCCGTCGCGCCGCCAACTGGCGCCTGGAGCGGCCCGCGCGCAGCGTCTGTCCTCAGTGCGCGACCTCGAAGTTGCCCCACGTGGTGTGCCCGAACTGCGGATGGTACAAGAATCGCGTCGCGGTAGAGGTCAACTGAGTTGACTTTGCCCATCGCCCTTGACGCGATGGGCGGTGACTTCGCTCCTAGTGAGATCATCGCGGGCGCCCGGCGCGCCGCGGACGAGCTGGGACTCACGGTTACCCTCGTCGGCGTCCCTGAACTCATGGGCGACCCGCTGGGCTTTGAGGTCGTAGCCTGTAGCGAGGTCATCGCCATGGACGACGATCCCGCCGCCAGCGTTCGAAAGAAGAAGGACTCGTCGCTCGTGCGCGCGGCCGAACTGGTGCGCGACGGCAAGGCCAGCGCGATGGTGTCGGCGGGGAACACCGGCGCCACCATGGCCTCGGCCCTGCTTCGAATGGGTCGCCTGCCGGGTGTGATCCGTCCCTGCATCGCCACGCCCATTCCTCAGCCCGGTCGCACCCCCATGGTGCTGGTCGACGCCGGCGCCAACGCCGAGTGCACGCCCGAGATGATGGTGCAGTTCGCCCAGATGGCCTCGACGCTCGTCGAAGCGCACTGGGGCGTAGTGCGTCCCAAGGTGGGACTGTTGTCGATCGGCGAGGAGTCCTCGAAGGGCACACCTCTCGTGAAGGCGACCCACGCCCTCCTCCGTGAACTGTCGTCGATTCATTTCGTGGGCAATGTCGAAGGTCGTGACTTCGTGCCCTCGCCCGTGGACGTGATCGTCGCCGATGGCTTCACCGGCAACGTGGCCCTCAAGACTCTCGAAGGCGCGCTGAAGTTCGTGTTTTCGGCCGTGATCTCGGCGGTGGGCACCAACGACGCCACCCGGGCCGCGGGCGACGTGCTCTTTGAATACTTGTTGCCAATCGCGGCGGAGCTGGACCCTGAGAATCAGGGGGGCGCGCTGTTGCTCGGGGTGGAGGGGATCTGCGTGATCAGCCACGGTTCGTCCAGCGCCACGGCGATCATGAACGCCTTGCGCGTGGCCGCCGAGATGGACCAAGGGCAAGTCGTGGCAAAATTGAGGGCCACGATTCGACCTGGTCACGACGGGTAACTGGGAAGTTGGCTGGCCCTTTTCAGTAGTCTTGGTCCGTACGTCAAAGGAGGCGGCATGAGCGCTGACACCCTCGCCCCGATGGATCGGGCGGCCATTTGGGGTCTGGTCCGTGATCGGTTGGCCGAGATCCTCGAAAAGAGCCCCGGCGACATCGTGGAGGACGAATCTTTCGTCGATCTCGGCGCGGACTCACTCGCCCTGATCGAACTCGTCGAAGCTCTCGAAGAGAGTCTCTCGAGCTACTCGGCCGGCTTTCACATCGACGACGAGGACCTCGAGGGGCTCGTCTCGGTGCGTGACGCCGTGGACTACGTCGCGGTAAAACTTCAGGTTGCCTAACGAGGCACGCGCGCCTCATGGTCACGTCTCTGGACTCCGTCGCGGAACGTTTGGGTCTCGCGTCGGCGAGCCCACGGTTGCTGACGGCCCTCACTCATTCGAGCTTCGCCGCCGAACACGAGGTCGAATCGAACGAACGGCTCGAATTTCTCGGCGACGCGGTCGTTGACCTGGCGATCGCCGATCTCATCGTGACGCACTATCCCGAGCTCGACGAGGGCTCGGGGTCACTGGTGCGCAGCCGCGTCGTCAACGAGGCTGCGCTCGCGCAAGCGGCCCAGCGCTTGGGATTGGGCGGGGCGCTTCGCGTCGGACGGGGCGTGATAAAGGAGAACGGCGCCCAACGCCCCTCACTCCTCGCCGACGCCTTTGAAGCCGTGGTCGCGGCGATCTACTTGGAACGTGGTTTCGACGTCGCGAGGGACTTCGTCCACGCGTCCCTCGCTGAGGACGTCGAACGGGCGTCCAAGGCGCCCGGCGACGTCGATCCAAAGACCCTCCTACGCCAGTGGGCCGAGGCGACGGATCGGGGCACGCCAACGTACGAGGTCCGGGCCGAAGGTCTCCCGCACGACGTCACGTTCATCGCAACGGTGAGCGTAGGTGACGCGATCGCCGCTTCCGGTGAGGGTCGCTCCAAGAAGAGCGCGGAGAGCGACGCGGCCCGAGCGGCCTGGCGGGCACACTTCGATGCCTGAGCTCGCCGAAGTCGAAACGGTTCGCGCCTCACTCGCGCGCGACCTCGTCGGAAAGAAGATCAAGAGCGTGTCGGTCACGAACGGTCGAGCCGTTCGTCGCCACAAGACCGCGAAGGATTTTCGCGCCATGGTCGAGGGTCACTCCATCAAGTCGGTGCAGCGCCTGGGAAAGAACCTGGTGGTGGGTCTCGACAATGGCACGCACCTGGTCATTCATCTGGGCATGAGCGGCCAGTTGCTGCGGTCCAAGAACGCCAAGGATCCTCGGCCCAAGCACACCCACGTGGTCTTCACCTTCGTCCAGGGCGGGGAGTTGCGTTACGTGGACCCGCGGACCTTTGGAGAGATCTACGTCTCCAAGGCGCCCGGCGAGGGCGACCCCACGGCGGAGATTTCGAAGTTCGCTCGGCTCTCGATCGGCGGCGATGGCCTCGCGCTGCGACGCGCGGTGCCCGAACTGGCCCATCTGGGCCTGGACCCCTTCGAGGATCAGATCGGCTGGGACCGTTTCGCCGCGGTCTTGCGTAGCCGCTCGACGCCGCTCAAGGCGGTACTCACCGACCAAGACATCATCGCGGGCATCGGCAACATCTACGCCGACGAGATTCTCTTCGCGGCCGGCCTGCGCTTTGATCGGCCCGCCGAGTCGCTCTCGACCATCGAGATTCGTCGTCTCCACCGGGCCATCACCGAGGTCTTGACCGAAGCGATCAAACACGGTGGATCGACCCTGAACGACGAGCAGTTCGTCGACCCCGACGGCAAGACCGGCAACTACCAACAGTTCCACCAGGTCTACAACCGCGAGGGCCAGGGCTGCTATCAGTGCCGTCAGCCGATACGTCGCGCGAGCGTGCGCGGACGCTCGACGTATTACTGCGAGAAGTGCCAAGCGTAGGGCCCAGTTGACGACCAGAAGGTTGCTAGCGTCAGGGCGTGTTTCTTAAGCGATTGACCATGAAGGGCTTCAAGTCCTTCGCCGACAACACCGTTTTAGAGTTCGAGCCCGGAGTTACCGCGGTCGTGGGACCCAACGGTTCGGGCAAGTCCAACGTGGTCGACGCCGTGACGTGGGTACTGGGGGCTCAGAGTACCCGCGCCCTGAGGAGCGCACGAATGGACGACGTGATCTTCATGGGCACCGCCCATCGCCCGGCCCTCGGTCGCGCCGAGGTGGCCCTGACCATCGACAACTCCTCGGGTCGACTGGCGATCGACGGGGCGGAAGTCACCATCTCGCGCACGCTCTTTCGAAACGGTGACTCGGAGTACGCGATCAACGGCACGACCTGTCGGCTCCTCGACGTCCAAGAACTGCTCGGTGACTCCGGGGTCGGCCGTCAACAGCACATGATCATCGGTCAGGGACAACTCGACTCGATCCTCTCGCCGAATCCGGAGAATCGTCGCGCGGTCATCGAAGAGGCGGCGGGTGTACTCAAGCATCGACGCCGCAAGGAACGCTCCGAACGGCGACTGGCCTCCACGCAAGAGAATCTTGAACGCTTGGGCGATCTGGTGCGAGAGGTCCGACGTCAGATGCGCCCGCTCGAGCGCCAAGCCGCCTCGGCGCGTAGCTACACCGACGTCGAAGGTGAACTTCGTGAGGCGCGCCACGCGCTCTTCGCGAACCGCCTCAACAACTTCGAACATCGTCGCCGCGAGCTCGATCACGCGCTGGAAGAAGCGTCCGTTCGTGAACGCGAGCTTCGTCACGAACTCGTGAATCTCGACGCGAAGGCGACGGCCGCCGCCGCAGAGATGGCGTCGCGACGCGAAGAGATGCTCGCGTCCACCCTCGGCACGCTCCAGGGTCTGGCCGAACGGGCCCGCGGCACCGCGTCGATCATTCAAGAGCGTCAACGCTCACTGCGTCAAGCCCTGGCCGCTTCGGCGGATGAGAACGTGATCGCCACGCTCGAGGCCGACGCAGCGAGGCTGGTCACTGATCTAGAGAGCCTGAGCGGCGAAGAACTCTCACTGGGTGAGCAGCGCGGGACTCTGGAGGCGTCGCGTCAAGGTTTCGCCGATGCCGAGGCACGCTACGAAGAGAGTTGGGCCTCGTCGTCGGCCGAGCGAGACGAGGCGGCCCTCGAGAACGTTCGCCATCAGATTGCCCTCTTGGAGCGATCGCTCGCCTCACTCGAGGAGAGTGAACGAAGAGCCCGGACCCGATTGGCGGACGCTCAACGACGACGTGCGGCGCTCACCGGCGAGCGCGAACGGACCATTAAGGAAAAGACCCGCGCCGCCACCACACTCGACGTGGCGGCGAGTGAACACCTCGAGGCGGAGAGATTGGCCGAGCGCGCCCAGAGCGAGCGGCGCGAAGCCGACGAGTCCTTTCGCGCGGGCGCGGACGCCGCCGCGAACGCCCAAGGGCGCGCCGAGACACTCGCGCGCGCGCTCGACGAGCTCTCGGGCGCGGGTGGTCGGGCCATCATCGGCAATCTAAAGGGCGTGCTCGGATCCTTCCTCGACCTGATTGAAATAGACCCGGGGAGCGAACGGGCGGTCGAGTCGGCCGCCGGCGCGTCAGTCGCGGCGATTGTCGTGGACGGACGACGCTCGGCGCGCGCCGCCCTCACCGCGCTGCGTCGTGAAGGGGGCGCGGGACTCATCTTGCCCGTACTCGAGGGCGATGCCGCGACGCCTGCCACTCCCGAGGGCTGTCGGGCGCTGCGAGAGGTCGTAAGAACCCGCCGTGGTGCGCCTGCGCACGTCGCGCGCGTACTCGACGCATTGTTCTCTCGCGCCTTCGTGGCGAAGGATTGGGAGGCGGGCGTGGACGTCGCCCTCGCTAATCCCGATCTGGTGATCGTGACCCCCGAAGGCGACCGCTTTGCGTCCTCGGGTTGGCGCGTGGCGTCCGGGAGCACGTTGGTGACCCGTCACACCGTGGAGGAGGCGCAATTGGGCGCCGTCGACGCGGCCCGGGGTCTTATCGAATTGCGGTCCCGTCGTGTGGAGGCCGAAGCCTCGCTGGGTGGGGCGCTGCAACGTTTCAACTTGGCCACGTCCGCCCTGGCCGACGCGCGCGGCGAGAACGACCGTCTCCAGCGTGAGGTTGATCGGCTCTCCCTCGAGAACGAGGAACTGGTCCCGGTCGTCGACGCGTTGAGCTCTGACGCCGAGGATCTCTCGGCGCAGATCCTCGCCGTCGACGCCGAGTTAGTGGCGCATCGAGAAGAACTGCCGCGCTTAGAGTTGGCCTGCGGCGACGCCTCGACGCGCGAAACGCAGCGAGGCGCCGCCCGGGCCACGCTCGAGGCACACCGCCAGCGGGTTATCGACGACGCGACGTCGTTATCTCGCCGAGAGGCCGAGTTCGCCGAGCGCCGGCGCCTGATCGAACAACGCCGAGGCGAAATCGAGCAGCGACTCGAAGGCCATTCGGGTGAGCGACTCGAGGCGGCAACACGCCGCCAGTCGCTGGAGTTCGATCGACAGGTGCTCGATCGCCTGTCGAGGCTCGTGCAGCGGGCGGCCGATGAGATTCGGGTGGCCCAGGACGCCCTCGACTCGAGTTATCGCGAGCAGCTCGAAGCGTCGCGCGCGAGTGCCGAAATGCTCGAAGAGGTGCGCCAGGCCCGGCGCGCGGCCGACGCACGCTTGAGCGAGCTCGGCGAGGTGATACGTCGACACGAAATTGAACAGGCCGAACTAGTGGTGAAGGTTTCGAACGTGCACGAGGTTGTGCGGCGCGACCTGGGCGTCGAACCTCACGAAATGGGACCAGCGCCCCTGATTGATCTACCGGTGGGGGTGGTGCTCGAGAGCCGCGTGGCCGAACTCGAAGCGCGCATCACCTCGCTCGGGCCGATCAATCCGCTGGCGCTCGAGGAGTTGGCCTCGCTCGAAGACCGTTACAAAGAACTCGACGCCCAGGTCAGCGACGTGCGTCACGCTCGACGAGAGTTATTGGAAGTCCTTCGCGAGCTCGACGAGGAGATCATGCAGACCTTTACGAGGGCCTTCGCCGACGTCAATGAGCATTTCTCGGCCCTCATCGCGAGGCTTTTTCCCGGCGGCCAGGGTCGGCTCAACATGAGCGAACCGGACGATCCCTTGAACAC
>PKXH01000071.1 GCA_003133405.1 Acidimicrobiaceae bacterium
TCGACCAGTTCGACGGGCGATACCTCCTTGCGCCGGACGAGATCGGCCTGCTCGGTGGCATCGGCAAAGGCGAGTTCAGCGCCGGGCACGTGACTTGTGCTCATCGGGTCAACACTGTGCACGCACCCACACCCGGCGCACCGTACACCTGCGTAAAGCCGACACGCGGCTCACCAGGCACTTGACGCTCACCGGCGTCACCGCGAAGTTGCAGCACCGTCTCGTAGAACTGGCGCATCCCCGACGCGCCGATCGGCTCGCCGTTGGCTAGCAGGCCCCCGTCGGTGTTGATCGGCAAGCGGCCCCCGATTTCAGTAGCTCCACTTTCGATCAATTGCTCCTGCTCGCCGTCGGCGCACAAGCCCGTCTCGGCCATGTGCATGATCTCAGCGCCCGCCTCGCTGTCTTGGACCTGCGCCACGTCGACGTCCTTTGGATCTATGCCCGCTTGCTCGAAGCAGGCGCGAGCCGCGTCGACGGTCGGGCTGGCCGTTGACTCAATAGGTAACCACGGCGACATGACCTCGAAGGAACCGTACCGGCGAGTGCGGAGGGTGGCGGCACGCAAGAACACCGGACGTTCCGTGTACTGGTGAGCAAGGTCGCCCCGGCACATGACCACCGCCGCGGCCCCCTCGCCCGGTGAACACAGCATGTACTGGGTCAGGGGATAGTTGAGCAACCGTGAACTGAGAATCTCCTCCTCGTCCATGGGCTTGCGCCGCCACGCGTTGGGGTTGAGGGCGCCGTTGCGGAACGCCTTGGCCGCCACCTTGGCCAGGGTGCGCTGGCTGATGTCGTACTCTTGCATGTACCGGTTGATCTTCATCGCGAAGAACTGCGTCGTCACCATCAACCCAACGTCGCCATACCACTGGCCGAGGCCGAGCGTAGCTGGGTCGGACTTGAACATACCGCGCGGATGTTTGTCGAAACCCACCGCCAGTGCGACGTCAAATTGCCCGGACGTAATGGACATGGCCGCCATCGAAATCGCCGTGCCCGCCGTGGCGCAACCGTTCATGACGTTGATGAAGGGCAGGCCCGTCATTCCGAGTTCACTCACGAGGCTGTCCGCGGTACTGCCATCCTGGCCCAGCAACGTTCCAGCGAGGCTTCCCCCGAAAGCTACCTGGACATCCGACCAGGCCACGCCGGCATCACGTAACGCCTGGTGAACTGCGTACGCGCCCATGTCCGAGCCCGACACGCCGTCGAAACGACCAAATGGGTGAATGCCAATCCCGACGATGGCGACGTCCATACTCAACTCCTTTGTAAATGATGGATACGAGTCAATCGGCCACGGGCCGAAAAGCGAAGGCCACGACCTCGGTGTCACCCTCACGACGAAATGGCACGATAACGAGTTCCATTGCCAGGCCGAGTCGAAGCTGCTCAATCTCTACGTCGACCAGTCGCGTCTCCACTTTCAGTTGCCCGGGTAGTTCGACGTATCCGAGCAAGAAGGGTGTGAAGGTCTCTTCGGTCTCGGGTCCCCCGTACGGCGGGGACTTTGGGCGGAACCCCTGGGTAGTCCATGTCCATAATGTGCCCCGAGAAGCGAGCAACGTCTCTTCCATCTCCGTCCTTGAGCACCGTGGGCAGCCCTTCTGGCGGGGAAAGGTGTGGGCGCCGCAACTCGAGCAACGACTGCCAATCAACTGCGGCTGCTCGGCTGGCCACGTGAACAGCCCCTCTGCGATCGGAACCTGCTCCAACGTGGACATCGAACCCCTTCTCCATCAAACGCGCCGCCGCGGCGTTCGCTAGCAACAGTTAACCACGGTTTGATAGATTACACCAACGATTCCATAGAGACCCGGGCCGGAATGACCTCCCCCTCGGGACGCATCAAGACGAATCAATCACCACGAAAGTTGGCGCTTCGCTTCTCCACAAACGAGCGCACGCCCTCGAGTCCGTCGACGGCGCGCGCCCGCTCCACGAGGGCGTCCGCTTCTTGGCGCAACTGAGTCCGAAGGGTGTTTCCTGTTGCCGACCGCAGCAGTCGTGCCGAAACTCCGTACGCGGCCGTCGGTCCCGTGGCTAGTGGTTCAATGATCGACTCGGCTTCCTTCAGTACCTGTTCATCGGTGACCAGGCGGGTGATGAGGCCCCACGCCAATGCCTCGTCCGCTGACAGGACACGATTCGTGAGGGTGAGATCAAGTGCTCGACGTAGGCCGACGTGCCGGGACAGAAACCAACTCGATGAGCCGTCCGGCGTCAGTCCAAGTCGGGTGTAGGCCATCACAAAAGTGGCCGACTTTCCCGCCACGACAATGTCAGCGGCGCCGACCAACCCCAAACCAGCACCGTCCATTGCACCCTGCACGGCGACCACCACCGGCGCGTCCATCTCGACAAATGTCGCAATCCCGGCATGAAAATGCTGCGTGACGTCTTCTAGATGCGTCCCGAGATCCGCTTGATCTGCGAAGCTCTTCAAATCGCCGCCGCCACAGAACTGGCGCCCGACGGCCGTAACCAGGACTACCCGAACCCGACCCTCGACGCACGCTTGAGCCGCGGCTTCGAATTCCTTTGCGAAGACGAGGTCAATGGTGTTGGCCGCGTCAGG
>PKXH01000041.1 GCA_003133405.1 Acidimicrobiaceae bacterium
GCACGACTGTCGCGCCCGCGTATGGACCCGCACCACGAGTTGAGGATGCGGTTTCGATAGAAGTGGAGGGTGTTCTCCCCGAGTCGGCCCGGCCAACGAGATCGGAAGTGACGTCATGTGGCACGGCGTTGCGCTCCTTGACGGCGCGCTCGACGTCCGCACGCACGACGCGTCCGTGGGGACCCGTACCGGAGAGCGATGTCAGGGAGAGACGAGCGTCCTCGGCGAGCCGGCGAGCGAGTGGGCTGATGTAAAAGCGGCCTCCACCAAGCGACGAATCTGGTTGTTCGTCCGTGGCCAGCGCCGCGACTGGCTTCGCTGGCGGTACTGGCGGCAGTTCGCCCGTTGCATCCTTGGAAGGTAGAAAGACGGACAGTGCCGCCAGGGCGGCGTCGACATCCTCGATGACCTCGCCGGGCTGAGCAATGAGCGCGACGGGATCACCGACGACAACTTCGCTGCCCGCAGTTACCAGAATGCGAACGAGCACGCCCGCGGTTTCAGACGAAAGATCCACCGTCGCCTTATCAGTCTCAATGGTGGCCAGCGAGTCGGCCGGCTCATACGGCTGACCCTCGCCAAACAGCCATTGCGAAAGAGTCGCACTCTGCGAGCCGGCAGCGACCTCCGGCATGCGCAGCAGTTCAGGCACCCCCGTCTCCAAGCATCTCACGCAACTTCGCCGCCACTTCGGCGGTGCCGGCGATCGCCGCCGCTTCCAGGACTTCGCTAATGCTGGGCGACGCAATGCCCCCGGTGACCCGTTCGACGGGGGCATCCAAGAAGTCGAAAAGACGGCGCTGGATCTCATCAACGACCCAACCGCCGTACGAAGTTCCGAGCGGCCCCTGCTCGGCAATCAGCACGCGATTGGTCTTTTGGACGCTCGCGCTGACCGTGTCCCAGTCGAAACTTGCACGATCCAGCCACCGAAGGTCGATCACTTCGGCGTCGGCACCGGTCCACTCGACGGCCTCCAACACATGCTTGGTCATCGCCAGGTACGAAAGTACGGTGACGGCCGTACCTGTTCGACGAATCGCCGCCTTACCGACAGGAAGGCAGTAATCCCATTCGTCGGGGACCCCCTCGCCGAGGGCACCATAGAGTTCGACATGCTCGAGGACAATGACGGGGTCTTCGCATCGCAGCGCGCTGTTCATAAGCCCGACATAGTCGAACGGAGTGGAGGGCGCCACGATGCGCCACCCTGGCGAACTGGCGAAGATGCCAGCCGGATCCATCGAGTGTTGGGAGCCGTAGCCGGTCCCCAACGCAACTTTGGTCCGCAGAACGAGGGGAACGGGATCGCTGCCACCGAACATGTGCCGTGCCTTACCGATCTGGTTGAACAGCTGGTCGGCAGCCACCCAAATGAAGTCGGCGTACATCAATTCCACTACGGGCCGATACCGGCCATCGAGAGCGATTCCAGCGGCCAAACCGGTGAAGGCGTTTTCACTGATCGGCGTGCCGAGCACGCGATCCGGGTGTGCCTCGCTCAGTCCTCGAGTGGCGCCGCTCGTTCCTCCGCTCAAGCGATGAACGTCCTCACCCAACACCACGATGCGGTCGTCGACAGCCATGCGCCGGGCCATTACGCCCGAGACGACATCGATGAACTTGACCTCCGCCATGCGACCGGCGAAGTCCTCACGGTCGGCTGTGGGAGCATCGATGAACTCACTCAAGTCACCGCGCACCCCGACATCCACAAAAGACGGATGGGGCCACTCACCGGGCTTGATACGACGTTGGCCGGGTTTGCCGCCCGGGTGCGGCTCGAGCAACGTGTTCCCGAGATCGTGCATCAGTTCCCTGGCCCGCCCGGTGAACTGAGACGCCTCCAACTCCGAAAGGATCGACCGGCGCAACAGCTGCTCGGTCAACTGTAGGATCGGGTCCCGATCTCGCCACGTTTGCTCCTCCTCTTTCGTGCGGTATCGAAATGCGCTTCCAGCAAACGGTCCATTCTGGTGGAAGTACCGGTAGACCTCCGCCTCGATAAGCGTGGGACCGTTGCCGGCTCGCATACGGTCGACCGCTTTTGACGTGGCGAGGTAGGTGGCCAGTACATTCATGCCGTCGACCTGGAAGCTATCGATCCCAAATCCTGGCCCTCGTCCAGAGAGGCGGGGCTCTCCCGTCGACTCGTCCACCGTCGTGGACACTGCATAGCGATTGTTCTCGACGAAGAAACATATCGGAAGGTGCCACGCCGATGCCAAATTGAGGGACTCGAGAGTCGAACCGATGTTGATGGCACCGTCGCCGAAGTAGGTGACCGCGACGGCATCGGTCGCCGCTTGACGATGGGCCCAGGCCGAGCCGGCCGCGATCGGAACTCCCCCGCCGACGATGGCATTCGTGCCGGTGGCACCCGCCTCCATCCACCGCAGGTGCATCGAGCCCCCTCGTCCGTGGCTGTACCCGCGGTCGAGACCGCAAATCTCTGCCAAGGTCCTGAGCAGCTCCGCGCGAATCTCGTCGGAGAAATCCTTGGCAGGGTCGATGCCCTTCGGCTCGACGTGGGCCAGCACCTTGGCCAGGAACTGGTGGTGACCCCGGTGTGAGCCATTGATGGTGTCGCCGTCCTTCAAAGCGAGGACCGAACCAACTGCCCCACCCTCCTGGCCAATGCTTGAGTGGGCGGGGCCATGCACCAGACCCTCCGCGGCCAACTCCAGCACGTACTCCTCGAATGTACGGATGACGACTAATTGGCTGAACATGTTCGTAAGTAGCTGCGGTTCGGCGAGGTCCCAGTCCTGTTCGGTCGTCTCGATTCGCTCCCAGAGCGCCTCGGACTTAAGTGCTCGACTTTGGGGCACGAAACCTCCTCCGGAACGATGTCGCCAGTCTGGCGTGATCAGATTCATCACGGAAATTTGGACTCAGGCTAGCAATCATGCAGGTCGTGCCTTTCAAGATGGACTAACGCGCAGATCTCTTCTCGGTACACGAGACCCCGTGCATGTCGACTTCGCGCCGAAACGAAATTCCCTAACGACCTTTCGCCTCAGTCTCTCGGAAGCGAGATTCCAGCTTTCTCGCGATCCCATGTCTGCTCGTTGAGAGCGTTCTCTCGAAGTTTCACCTTTTGGGTTCGGAAGGTGACGTCGGTCTTTGGCAGGGCCTCGGCGATCTCGATGTAACGAGGAATCATGAACCGAGGCATGCGCGGAATGAGAAACTCGATCAATTCGCGCGGTTCGAGCGTTTGGCTCGGCAGCAGGACGACGATCGCCTTCACGTCTTCCTCGCCGAGATCCGAGGGCACCCCGATGACCGCAGACTCCTGCACCGCGGGGTGGCTGTTGACACCGGCCTCGACCTCGAAGGAGGAGATATTCTCGCCCCGCCGTCGGAGCGCGTCCTTCATTCGATCGACGAAGTAAAAGTTGCCGTCCTCGTCTTCGCGGAAGGCGTCGCCGGTGTGAAACCATCCGTTACGCCACGCTGCCGCGGTCTTTTCCGGCATCTTCCAGTAGCCCGCGTTGATCACCCACGGCTCGGCGGAGCGGACGATGAACTCACCGACGGTGCCGACCGGTACCGGCTCGTCGTGCTCGTTCACGATGCGTACCTCGTAACCCGGCGGTCCGGTTCGAACACGCCCGCAACTTCGACCATTGGCCAGATTGAACGCATCGGAAGTGAGCGGGACACCGACTTCCGTCATGCCGTAGCCGGTGCCCACGCGAACACCAAAGCGGGACTTGAACTCTTCGACATCGGAAATGAGGGGGCCCATGAAGACGCTTTCCAGCGGCGTCTGGGCGTCGTCCGGTTCCGGTGGCGCCAGCATGAGCAGGGCCGCCACCGGCCCCAGAATCCCCGCGGCCTGACAGTCGTACTCGCGAATGTCGTTCCAAAACTCGGTCACTGAAAAGGTCTCGCGAATGACGAGATACGCCTGTCGGTCGCCGGTGAAGTACAACATCGACTTTCCTCCCACGTGGCAGGCGGGGAACGTCGAGTAGTAACCGCGTCCGGGCGCCAGTGAGTCGGCCGGATTGAGTGAGACGACGAATTGGTACAGCTCGGCCCACGGCACCAGTACGCCCTTGGAGGGACCTGTCGTGCCCGACGTGTAGATCATCGCGGCGATGTCGTAGTCGCCAGGTCCATCGCCCAGATCGATCGCATCGCCCTCACGGAGGAACTCCTCACCGGTCTGGATGTCGAACGGCAGGTCCGGAAGCGGTCCACTGGCGTCGGGGACGATAAGACGTTTCAGGTGCACCAACTCACCGGCCACTTGCTCCAACCGGTCAAGATATCGCTCGGAGATGACTGCCACCTTGGCTTCGCTGTCGTTGAGGGCGTAGGCGAGCATGTGGCCTCGATACATGGTGTTGACCGGCACCTCAATTGCCCGAAGCCAAGCCACCCCGAGCCACACGTCGTAGCACTCGAATGAGTTGGGAACCATCGTAAAGACCATGTCGCCCGCTACCACCCCCAGCCGGGCATATCCTCGAGCCCACCGCGTCACTTGCTCATGCAACTCGCGATACGAGCGTCGGCGACCGCCCACGTCGACCATCGCGAGCGCGTCGGGAGTGCGCTCGGCAAGCTCCTGAAGCCTTTGAGGGAGGAGATTACTTCTGTCAACCATCCATCAACTCCTGCGTGATCTGGTTGTATGAAAGTGCCAGCCTACTGCGCGACCGCTCGCCGCTATAAATATCGCGAGGGCCGAATGGTCGACGTCGCGCGATCAATAGAAGCAGTGCTCGTCGAGTCATCAGCGAACCCATTTTCCAACTCGTCGAAGGGAAGAGAACGTCGCCACGGCGAATGCTAACTTGCTCATCGCGCGCCGAGTCCTTAGCGACCGTTACTCACGCGTGGTGCGTTAAGCGTTGTCGGGGAATTCAAAATCGGTGATGACCAAAAATCAAGGCGCACGTGATTACTCAACTGCCACTGACGGCACGGCTCGATGCCAGTCCGTGATGTGTTGGTAGGCGTCGCCAAAGGCGAGGACGCGCGCCTCGTCCCAGGGTCCTGCCGACACCTGCATCCCGACCGGCAACCCGGCGTCGGTGAAGCCAATGGGAACCGACATGGTCGGGAACCCGAGACCATTCCAAACGGCGGTGAACACCGGCAGCGTCAGTGCAGTGGTGAAATCGAGCCCCGCCACCGGCGGCGCACCCGCTCCGGCGGTCAGTCCCACGATCACGTCCACGGATTGCAACAGATCCAGCACCTCTCGACGGCCAGCACGACGGACCCGCTGGGACTGCACGTAGTCGACGGCCGAGTAGAACGCCCCCGTCGTGACCATCGCGCGGGTATAGACCCCGTAGTCCGCCCATCGACGTTGCAGGTTGGCCTGGTGGTAGGTGAACGCCTCGGCAAACGTCGTGATGATGGTGGCCTCGTTGACCGGATCCCACAGGCTCATCGAAACCTCGACGACCTCGGCGCCGGCCTTGGCGAGCGTGTCGATTGCTGCCTCGAGACAAGCGGCGGCACTCGGATCCACCAGGGGGGCCCGGGAATGGTGGTCCCGCTCGACGCCGATTCGCAAGCCCTTCACCGAGCCAGTGAGGGCCTTGGTGTAGTCCGGCACCACGACGTCGGCCGAGCAGTCATCGGAAGGGTCGAAGCCCGCCATCGCGTTAAGCATCAAGGCGCAATCGCGTGCCGTGCGGGCGATCGGACCGACGTGGTCGAGCGTGGAGGCGAGCGGGACGCAACCCGACTTCGGCACTCTTCCCCACGTCGGCTTCAGGCCGGTGACACCACACAGTGCTGAAGGCATCCGGATGCTGCCCCCCGTGTCGGTCCCGACGCCGCCAAAAAAGATCCCGGCGGCGACGCCGTTCGCCGTGCCCGAACTCGACCCGCCGGCCCACGCCGTGGTCAGCCAGGGATTGCGCGGCACCGGAAAGGGTTGGGTCGGATCGGGTAGTCCAATGGCGAACTCCATGGTCGACGTCTTGCCGGTCAACACAGCTCCAGCGTGGCGCAGCCGAGCCACCACCGTGGCGTCACCGCGCTGACCCCATGCAGGATCCAAAACGAGGCTCTGGGCAGTGGTCGGACAGTCGGCCGTGGAGAGGATGTCCTTCACGGCGAGCGGGATGCCCTGCAGCGGACCGCGATCTTTCCCCAGTCGAAAGTCCTCATCGGCTTGGGCAGCCGCCGCCAGGGCCGACTCGTCGCAACGAAACAAATAGGTGCCTAACTGCGCGTCGAGCCGGTCCGCTCGGGCGAACGTCTCCTCGGTCAACTCGACACTCGATAGTTGGTGGGCCCGAAGAGCGGCCCCCGCCTCCGCGATGGTGAGGGGGTAGTCGCTCACGCTTCGAAGCCCTGCTCGACGGTATATATGGTGTCGGCTCTTGATCGCAATATCGGATACATCATCTCGAAAAAGGCGACTTCATCTCCTGACGGGGCGAGTCCCGCCGCCGTCAGCAACTCCCGGGCAAGGTTGTCGGCGGGCACGGTGTCAGACATCGTCGACTCCTTTCGTTTTTCGCTAAGTGAACTATAGTTCGAACAAGCGCCATTTGAAGGGCGATGTGGACACCAGCCAAGATCGAGTCAGATACCAGCGTCTCGGCGACGACCTCGTCGCCGAAGAAGAAGCCCTCGACGACATCGTCGTTGGCATCGACGACGCGAGTTGGGCTGTGGCCACACCAGCCCAAGGCTGGGACGTCCATGATCAGATCGCACACTTAGCGGCCAGCGAGGACCTGGCCGCGCTGGCCGCTTCAGACCCCTTAGCCTTCGGGGCCGAACTCACGAGGCTGCTGTCCAGTCCAGACGGCCCCGAGTTGGAACACCTCCAACGAACCCGAGCAATGACACCGAGTGAGGTACTCAGGTGGTGGAGGACGGCGCGGTCGCGCACCGTCGCTGCTCTATGGACCCACGACCCGACCGATCGACTGCCGTGGGCCGGTCCCGACATGAGTGCGATGTCATTCGCGAGCGCCCGACTCATGGAGACATGGGCGCACGGCCAAGACATCGTCGATGCCCTGGGGATCGAGCGGATGCCAACAGACCGCCTCTTCCACGTCGCCCTGCTGGGAGTCCGGACCCGCCGTTTCTCATACGTCAACCGGGGATTGCCCTTTCCCGTTGGGGAGGTGCGAGTCGAACTGCTATCCCCGAGCGGGCGCCGATGGGTCTGGGGTGACGCGGGGGCGATGGACCGAGTCACCGGTCCCGCGCTCGACTTCTGTCTGGTAGTGACCCAGCGCCGATGGGTGGGCGACACCAATCTCGATGTCATCGGCGACGCGGCCAACGAGTGGATGGCGATCGCGCAGACCTTCGCCGGGCCGCCAACAGACTCTCGAACGGCGCGGGAACCTTGATCAAAGCGAACGAGCCACTCGCCGGACTGCGCGTCATCGAAATGACCACTGGCGTCCTGGGCCCCATGTGCGGTGTCCACCTCTCGGACATGGGCGCGGAAGTGATAAAGGTGGAGCCACCCGAAGGCGACCTGACCCGCTACTTTCGCGGCGTGGCTAATCCGCTCCCGGCCGGAGCGGCCGGTCCAATGTTTAGCGCCGTCAATCGGGGCAAGCGGTCTGTGGTCCTCGACGCCATGTCGCCGCTCGGCCAGTCCGCGCTTCGTCAGTTGCTCACCACCGCTGATGTCTTCCTCAGCAACTTCCGACATGAAGCCCTCGAACGGCTCGGCCTTGATGAGAGGACCCTTCGAGCGACGAACCAGCGACTCGTCTACGCCGTTGCGTCCGGGTTCGGCGCCGCCGGTCCCGACGCCGGCAAGTCAATGGTCGACGGCTCGGGCCAGGCGCGCGGCGGCCTCACCGCCGTCACGGGTCACGCCGGTGAACAGACGCTGGCCGGCCCGGTCATCGCCGACTCGGCCGGTGCGCTGCTCTTGGCCCTCGGGGTTATGACGGCCCTCGTGTCTCGCGAGCGCTACGCCGTCGGTCAGCGGGTCGACACTTCGGCGCTGGCGGGCCAGTTGTGGCTGCAGTCGTGGGAGTTGGCGCACACGTCGATGACGGGCTATGTCCCGGTCGCCCAAGGGCCGCATCACCCGATCTTCGCCGGGGTGTACGGACTGTACCGGACCGCCGACGGTCGAGGGCTCTTCATCGCCAACGTCGCCAGCCCCGAAAGTTGGCGGGCCTTCTGCGCATTTGGCGAGATCCCCGAGGCGTGCGACGACCCCCGTTGGGACAGCAATCAGAAGCGGGCCAGCTTCGACCCGACCGTACCGGTCGATCAGGTCAATGAGCTGCGTCCGCATATCACGGCCGCCGTCGCGCGCCGAACCTTGGCCGAATGGGAAGCGTTTCTCGATGCGCACGCCGACATCATCTTTCAGCGGGTCCAGGACTACGGCGAAGTACTGCGGGACCCACAGGTCGTGGCCAATGGCTACCTGGCCGACGTTGAGGTGTTCGGCGCCGGCTCCCACCGCCTGGTGGGTAACCTCGTCGGACTTTCGGAGACGCCCGGATCGGTCAAAGGTGGGCCCCCATCGCTCGGCCAAGACACCGACGCCGCATTAGCCGAGGTCGGCTGTTCGCCCGAGGAGGTGGCAGCGGTGCAGACCGAGGCGGCGAATTCATTGAGCCGGAAATCTCCGAAGATGCATCTCAAGCCAACCGACTGAGCTGCTCGGGCGCTATGACGCGTCTAGTTTCACCAGAATCATTCGACAACGAGTCCAACACTTGAACTGTTCGATCGTGCAACTAAGACCGCGGTCGCTCGTGAACTCGACGTTCGCCGCGATGGCGTGAGTCGCCGGTAGGAAGAATGGACGCGTGGCGAAACTTCTCCGCTGAAGCGTGCGGACCGGCCCACTCGAAGGAACAGAGTTGCCGTTGCATTGTGCACTTTCGAAAGTTGTGCGAACGCCAGAAGAGTACACTTCCGGTGTTAGCGTCATCCCCTGCAGCAAAGGAGGTGGGTTCATGACCAACCTATGGCATCCTTTCGCCGACATGGCCGCCGTCTCGGCCTCTGGCGAGTTCACAATCGAGCGAGGAGACGGCGTTTACGTTTGGGACGAGGCCGGTCGTCGGTAC
The DNA here is from genome assembly GCA_003133405.1 of Acidimicrobiaceae bacterium. Taxonomy (GTDB): domain Bacteria; phylum Actinomycetota; class Acidimicrobiia; order Acidimicrobiales; family RAAP-2; genus RAAP-2. Next base: position 9,048 of record PKXH01000041.1, read on the forward strand.
TTCGACGCCACGGCCTCACTGTGGTACTGCAACGTGGGCTTCGGACGCCGTGAGATCGCCGACGCGGTGGCGGCTCAACTCCGAAAACTGCACGCCTATTCAAACTTCGGGAACCTCGCCACGAAGCCGACGCTCGAGTTGGCCGATCGCTTGGCGGAATTAGCTCCCGAACCTGGCACCAAGGTGTTCTTCACCAGTGGCGGGTCAGATTCGGTGGACACCGCGGCCAAGCTGGCCCGACGGTACTGGCACACGATGGGTCAGCCCGAGCGCGACGTGATCATCGTTCGGCGTCACGCGTATCACGGCATGCACGTGGGCGGCACCAGCCTCTCTGGTATCGATGGCAACCGCACAGATTACGGACCGCTCGTAGAGGGTATCGCGCGCATTGACTGGGATACGCCGGCGTCCCTGGCCGAGGCGTTGGCCACGATCGGTCCCGAGCGAGTGGCCGCATTCTTTTGTGAGCCGGTGATTGGTGCCGGGGGCGTGTTTCCTCCGCCGCCAGGCTACCTTCAAGCTGTTCGCGAACTGTGTCGCGAGTCGGGGGTGTTATTCGTCGCCGACGAAGTCATCACGGGTTTCGGTCGCATCGGTGGTGCCTGGTTTGCCAGTGAACGGTTCGATCTCAAACCTGACATGATCCTGTGCGCCAAAGGTATTACCTCGGGATACGTCCCGCTCGGCGCCGTGCTCGTCGCTCCGCGAGTCGCCGGTCCGTTCTGGTCCGAGGGAACACACAACGTGTGGCGTCACGGCTACACCTACTCGGGCCATGCCGGCGCGGCAGCAGCGGCGATGGCCAACCTCGACATCCTTGAACGCGAAGACCTCTTGAGTCGAACCGGCGAACTCGAACGTACCCTGGCGTCGACGCTAGCGCCCTTGTCTGATCATCACTTAGTGTCCGAGGTTCGCTCCGGCGTCGGTGTTATGGCCGCCATCCAATTCGCGCCCGAGTCCCTGGCGGCAGACCCCACGTTGCTGGACCGAGCCATAGTCGGACTTCGGCGCCACGGCGTGCTCACCCGCGCACTGGCCTGCGGCGCTCTACAGATCTCTCCGGCGTTCACGGTGGAGAGAGAGCAACTGGTCGAGTTGGTCGGGGCGCTTAACCTCGTCTTGGAGGAGTTGAGTTCGTCAGTCGGCCGCCCCGTCGAAGTTGGACGAATCTGATCGCCATCTTCGCTGACTAGTCCCGAGTGCGATGACGTCTTGAGTGCCCCATACGTCCAGCATCGGCGCGGACCGTACTGGCGACATCGATATCTGAATTACTGTTCCCGTATGAACAACACGGTGGACTTTCGGACTCGGTCTCTGGCCCAGTGGGCAAACGCAGTACGCCGTAGAGAACTCTCTGCCCGGGAGCTCACCGACGTTGCGCTAGCCAATATTGAGGCGTGGAACATCCAGGTCAACGCCTTCGTCGCAGTTGACGCCGAGCGAGCGAGGGCCGAAGCCGACGCCATCGACGCTCGCCTGGCGGCGGGCGAGACCGTGGGAGCGCTGGCCGGCATACCGATCGGCGTGAAGGACCTCGAGGATGCCCGCGGGTTCATTACCACTTTCGGGTCGGCCGCTCACGCGAGCGACATGCCGGCGGAACGTGACTCCGTGCTGGTAGAGCGTCTGCGCTCGGCCGGATGCGTCGTCATTGGCAAGACCAATACTCCCGAATTCGCCCTGAAGGGCAACACCGATAACGTCACTTTCGGGATTACTCGAAACCCTTGGGACCTCAACGTCACTCCCGGCGGCTCATCGGGCGGCAGCGCGGCGGCGCTGGCCACTGGCATCGTTCCGTTGGCGACAGGATCAGACGGCGGCGGCTCTATCCGTATCCCGTCAGCCGTGTGCGGCCTTTCCGGGTTCAAGCCCTCACTGGGGCGGGTACCCTCGGGCGATCCGAACGCGCCGTCCTGGGGTGCCCTGTCCACCAAGGGCCCGATGGCTCGACGCGTCCGTGACGTTGTTTTAGCTCTCGACGAGGTCGTTGGTCCCTACTCGCGTGATCTGCGGTCCCTTCCCCCGCCGGCTACTCGATGGTCGGCGACCTTGGACTCACCTCGTGCCCCGGTCCGGGTCGCTTGGTCGCCGACGCTGGGCTATATGCAGGTGGACCCCGAGATCCTCGCCGTGTGCGAACAGGCGGTGAAGGCGTTAGCTGCTTCTGGCGTCGAAGTCATCGATGTCGACTCGGTGTTCACTACCGATCCGCGCAACGTCATCTCCACCTTGGTCGGAACCTACACCCTTCGCAATATTGAGAGGTACCGGGGCACTCCCTTCTGGGATCAACTTGACCCGATCGTGGTCATCACCGCGGAAATGGCTCGAGCCACGGTCAGCGGTCTCGACATGGTCGCGGCCGAAGACGGCTGTCACCGTCTCAACTGGGAGTTGTGCGACGTGCTGGACAATGCCCCTCTGCTCCTATGCCCGACCACCTCGGGGATCACGCCCCAGTGCTTCATGCCCACCAACGTCGATGAGATCATCAAAATATTCACGCAAATGGGCACGTTCGACGTGACCGAAATAGATCCATCCGTAGACGTCAACGCCCTCTTCGACTGGCTGCGATCCAAGCAGTCCATCAACCTCCCCTTCGGCACCGTCGCGGGCCAACCGGTAATGGACTGGTCGGGCATGACCCAACCCTTCAACCTCACTCGATCGCCGGCGGGCACCGTCTGTGCTGGGTTCACCAGCGGATCGCTGCCGGTAGGGCTCCAGATCATTGGCCGCCAACACGCCGATCTTGAAGTCCTCGAGACGATGGCCTTCCTAGAGGACCTCTTAACTATCGATCGCACGGCCGTGCTGGCGCAAGGCTAAAGAATCGTTACCGCGGCGAAATGTCAACGCCTCGAGATCTACCAGGGTGAAAATGGTCTCAACAAAGAGTTCTGATGCACCGGGATTCTCGGTCAACGAGTTCGATGGGGGCAGAACCTCTAAATTTCGGGACGCCCGTCTAAACACTCACCGACAACTACAGCACCGGATTCGAGTGGATAGTTCAACGCGAAGGATGGGGTAGCTTCAAGCGCCCATTACGTTCCTGCCAGCACCATTTCGTACGGCCATTGAACTTTGGCGGGACTTGCCCGTCTTACAGGGACCATACTGATTCGCTTCTCCCGAGCATTGTGATCAAGCACTCGAAGTTTCTACTATGTGATGAAATCAAGTCCTCAAGACTAACGTTTGAACGCCAAAGGACTTCTAATATCTAGATCTGAAGTAGACACGGGACGCGATCAAGGTCGATCCGCTGAAAAAGTAATGGCATGCCGTTTTGACACAGTTAGGGAGTTCATTAGATGGATGATGCGGTCATGGTCAACGTCGTTGGTACGCCAGATGGAAAACGAAGCGGACCGTTACGCGGTTGGCACCCGCCAACTCGAAAGGTGATTGAACAATGAGTGAATCGGGAAGCTATTCGCCCTTGGATGCCGAGATTGAAATGGCATTTAGAGCACTCGCTCCCGACTCGCCCTTTTTCGCAATCGTCGGCCTTACACCCGATGGAATCGCCCGAGTGCGCGAAGGGGCAAAAATGGGACGTCCGTCTGACGATTCCCTTCGAAGGGGCGGACGAGTCGAATTCGAAGAAGTACTCATTCCCGGTCCCCTCGGCGCCCCCGATATCGAGTTGCTCGTGCTTCGACCAGCCGTAGGTGTCGGACCCTTTCCCTGTGTTTACTTTATTCACGGCAGTGGAATGGTGGTGGGCGAAAGCAACCGGCTTGGAATAGACGAAGCCCTTAACTGGGTGGAGGAGTTCGGTACCGTTGTCGTGAGCGTTGACTACCGCGTCGCGCCAGAAAATCCGCATCCAGCACCAGTTGAAGACTGTTACGCCGGCCTCGTGTGGACTTCGGAAAACGCCGACAAACTCTCGATTGACCCAGACCGAATCCTCATCGCGGGGATCAGCGGGGGCAGTGGGCTCGCGGCGGGGACGGCGCTGCTTAGCCGAGATCGCCATGGACCGTCGCTCACCCACCAAGTGCTCATCTGTCCCATGCTCGACGACCGAGAGCTGAACGTCTCGAGCAAATTCGACGGTGTGATCTGGGACCGAGTGTCGAACCAGACTGGCTGGTCCGCGCTACTCGGTGACGCCAGAAATGGAGCCGACGTCAGGCCTTACGCCGCCCCGTCCAGGGAGCAAGACCTCAGCGGTCTGCCCTCGACCTATCTCGACGCGGGGTCCTCCGAGGTGTTCCGAGATGAAGTAATTGATTACGCGACACGTATCGCTCAGACCGGTACGGCCGTTGAACTCCACATCTGGTCTGGGGCAATGCACGCCTCTGAACTCCTGGCACCCCAGGCGGAAGCTACGAAGGCCGCCATTGCGGCCCGTACGAGTTTCATGCGCCGAGCCCTCGCGTCGCACTAGCAGAGCCTTATAAACATGCGGACTGTCGTAGGCTTGGGTCCACGAATGAGGTACGCATCAAGCAACGTGACGATGCTCTTGGGGCTAGCGTCTTAACTCCGCGAGTCGTCTAATATCTAGAACTGAAGTAAGCACGAGACTCGGCCGAGGTCGACCCTAAGCGAATTTGTTGACGGGCAGCGATGACACACTTGAGGAGACCAGCAGATGCGTGATGCAGTCATTGTCGACGCTATTCGTACGCCCGGTGGAAAGAGAAACGGGCAGTTACGCGATTGGCACCCCGTCTCGCTGGCCGCGTTCGTTCTGAACACTCTGGTTCAACGTAACGACCTCGATCCCGCCCTCATCGACGACGTGATAATGGGCTGCACGATGCAAGTCGGCGAACAAGCAATGAATATCGCTCGCAATTCGGTACTCGCCGCAGGATGGCCCGAGTCAATCCCGGGAACAACCATCGATCGCCAGTGCGGTTCGAGCCAGCAAGCTATGCATTTTGCGGCCCAGGGGGTGATGGCTGGGGCGTACGACGTTGTCGTGGCCGCGGGCGTGGAGTCGATGACGCGCGTCCCGATGTTCTCATCGTGGACTGACATCGGCAATCCCTGGGCGCCCGAGCAACTGGCGCGATATTCGCTTACCGAAGCCCCGAACCAGGGCATCGGGTCAGAGATGATCGCCGACGAGTACGGGCTAACTCGTTTGGATCTTGACCAGTTCAGCGTACAGAGTCAATTAAGGGCTGCCCTCGCGACCAAAGAGGGTCGCTTTGAGAACGAAATCCTCCCGATTCCCATCGACTTTGGCGACGGCGTCAAGCTGGCGACGAGAGACGAAGGGATTCGTGAAGGAACGACTACCGAGACCCTTGGCACCCTGAAGCCTTCTTTCGTTGAGGGTGGAAAGGTCACGGCCGGTAACTCCTCGCAAATCTGTGACGGCGCTTCGGCAGTTCTCATCATGAGTTCGCAAAAAGCCGCGGAGCTTGGACTGCGACCCCGGGCACGGTTCCACGCGTTCGCCCTCGCCGGCGCGGACCCGGTGACGATGTTGAAGGGGCCAATCCCCGCGACCGCCAAGATCTTGGCCAAATCCGGACTAACCCTTGACGACATTGATCTGGTGGAAATTAATGAAGCGTTTGCTTCGGTGGTGCTGGTGTGGCAGAAAGCAACGGGCGCCGACTTGTCCAAAGTGAATCCGAACGGAGGCGCCATTGCCCTCGGTCACCCACTCGGCAGTACCGGAACCAAGCTCATGGCTACCCTGCTCAACGAACTCGAGCGCACGAAGGGACGTTACGGCCTTCAAGTGATATGCGAGGGCGGTGGGATGGCCAACGCGACGATCATCGAGAGGATTTGAAGAATTCCTTCAGCCTCCCACGTAGGTGCCGTGCGCGAATCATTCACGTGAAGGCGGTAATCGCGGATCAACGGGCTCGGGCCAAGGAAATTCCTTCAATAACTATCGACATTGATGACGTTTCGTAATTGATCTAGGTAGCCCATAGAAAGAGATCGCCGTGAAATGGTTGAACGAACCGGCCCGATGGGCCCAAGCGGGTGACGAACTCAACGTCACGGCCGATGCCGCCACCGACTTTTGGCGGGTCACTGGCAATGGAAACATTCGCGACAGCGGCCACGTCTATGGAGACATGCTTGCCGGTGAATTTGACCTTTCGATGAGATTCCACGGCTCCTACCGCGAGCAGTACGACCAGGCGGGCGCGATGGTGCGAGTTGACGAGCGCCATTGGATCAAGACCGGAGTGGAATACTTGGACGGCAGACCACGATTCAGTGTCGTCGTGACCATGGAAAATTCCAATTGGACATTCGCCGAATTGCCGAACGACCTCAACGAGTTGAACTTGTTGCTCTCGCGTCGCGGAGATGCGATTGAAGTTCGCTACGCCATCGAAGATCGCGAACTCGAACTTGCGGCTGTCTTGTACCTTCCCCCCGACGAGAGGGTGATGGCCGGTGCCATGTGCGCCGCGCCCCAGGGCAGCGGCTTTCAAGTTACCTTTAACAATCTCAAGATCACGAACCCTTAGGTATTCAGTGCCATTCTCAGCGTCAATCGCCTCAAACGTTGCGTAGGCCCAAGAACTTTCGAAATCATTCAAGAGTGAGACAATCGCGGATCGTCGAGCGACGGCGAGCCGCCACGATACAGGCGTGACTCAAATGACTCTAGAAGAAATGTAATCCTGCAATATGGTGGGCGCATGCGCAACGAGGGGCGACCAGCAAGCGAAGTGCTCGCCGAATTGGACGAGCGACAACAACGAGATCCCGATGTTCATGGAGCTCGACTCTTTGGCTTGGTGTACCCCACGGGTCGCGAGGACATCGAATCCCTTATTCGAGGGGTCTACGATCGCTACCTCTTTTCCAATGCGCTGAACCCGCTGAAGTTCACCGCCCTGGCCACGATCGAGCGAGAAGTTCTCACCGCGACCTCGCAACTCGTTCATCGAACCGCCACTGAAGTCCACGCCGGTTCAATGACGTCGGGCGGCACCGAATCGATCCTGATGTCAATGTTGGTCAATAGAGAACGCGCTCGCGCCAAGGGGATCAAACGGCCCCAGATTCTGGCCCCCGCCTCGGCACACCCCGCCTACGCCAAGGCGGCCCACTACTTTGACATGGACTACGTGCGCGTGCCGCTCGATGAGGGCTACCGCGCCGACGTTGGCGCCGCGCGTTCGCTCCTCACCAGCGAGACTTGCGTCATCGTGGCCTCGGCGTACAGCTATCCCCACGGCATCATCGATCCGGTTTCGGAACTTGCGGCCCTCGCCCTAGAACACGGGTGTGGCTGTCACGTCGACGCCTGCATTGGGGGTTTCGTGCTGCCCTTCATGGAACAACTGGGCCGAGCGGTGCCGCCGTGGGACTTCCGTGTGGCGGGGGTCACGGAGATCTCGATGGACCTCCATAAGTATGGCTACGTGCCCAAGGGCGCGTCGGTGATATTGCACCGCGATGATGACTGGCTCTGGCATCAGACATTCTTCTACGACCAGTGGGGCTCGGGTCTTTACGCCACACCCGCCATCGCGGGCGCTCGTAGCGCGGCACCGACGGTGGCGGCCTGGGCCGTGATGGAGTACCTCGGCGAGGCAGGCTACCGAGCCATTGTGCGTGGCCTCTGTGAGACGAGCGACCGGGTGAAGGCCGGGATTGGCGACATCGAGGGATTGGAGATCGTGGGTAGCCCCATTGGACCGCTCATCGCCCTACGAAGCGACCGAGTTGATCTCTACGCGGTGGCCGACGTGATGGACGAGCGGGGGTGGCATCTGAATCGCAACATCGATCCCTACGGTCTCCATCTGATGCTCTCGCCCGTTCATCACGAAACTGTCGATGAGTTGCTCACGGATCTGGCGCACGCGGTGAAGCATCACGGTGTGAGCAAAGGTCGAGCGGCTCGCTACTCATAGCGCGTCGGCGGGTTCGCGCGACCGGACTGTCACGCGACTGATCGGGGCCTGGCGACTACGACCGCGATCTCCTCGACCAGCGCCCCGAGACACGTCGATTGTGTCAATCTTGACCGAACGAACATGAAGCCCGAAACTTTCCCCTCGACCTCCGTGGTGCTCTCGGCGATGGACAAGTTCCGAGGCACGGCGACGGCGCGCGAAATCGGTGGCGTCGTCGAAGCGGCGGTCGCCAGTCTGGGTCTACTCGTCGATGTCCAATCGATGTCCGATGGCGGAGAAGGTTTCCTTGACGCCTTCGACGGTGAGTTGGTCCTCGTTGAGGCGCCAGGCCCACTCCTCGAGCCGGTCATCGCAAGAGTAAAGATCGTTCCCTCGTCGTCGGGTTCGACGGCCGTCATCGAGGCGTCCGACCTGGTGGGTCGGGACCGCTTACCCGCCCCTTCTCCACAACAGGCGCTCACGGCGTCGAGCGAGGGCGTCGGCGTCGTGATCCTGGCCGCGGCGCGACTCGGGATCGACGCGGCGTTGGTGGGCTGCGGGGGAACGGCCACGTCCGACGGTGGACTCGGTTGCTATCGAATCCTCGCGGCAGCCGGCGGACTGCCCGTAACGGTCACGGCCGCCACGGACATCACGGCGCACTTTTTAGGTGCGCGCCGCTACGCGCGTCAGAAGGGCGTGCGGGCCAGTGACCTCGGTCTGGTCGACGAGCGCTTGGCCGCCGCGCGGGCCACGTACCTCGCCGAACGCGGGCTCGACGTCGAGGGCATCGAGCGCTCCGGCGCGGCCGGCGGGATTCCCGGAGCGCTCGCCGCGCTCGGCGCCGTCGTCGTCAGCGGCGTGGACGCGGTCGCTCGTTCGGTGAACCTCGCGCCGCGTCTCGCGCGGTCGTCGCTGGTCATCACCGGCGAGGGCCGCTTCGACGCAGGCAGTCTCGAGGGCAAGGTCGTGGTGGGCGTCGCGAGGCTCGTCGACCCTCTCGTGCCCCTCCTCGTCGTGTGCGGCTCATTCAACGATGCGGCGGCCCGATCGTTCCGGCGACAGTACACCAACGCTCGGATCGTCAGCCTCGAAGACCGCTTCGGATTGGATCGTGCGCTCAACGAGGTGCGCGAATGCGTCGACACCGTCGTGCGCGAAGAGGTACCCCGCGTTCTAAGGTCCTCACTCGCCTAACTACGTCCTGCGAGGGCAGCGCGAAACTGGCGCGAACGGACGTGCGAGAACTTTTTATGTTCCTCATCGCGTTTCTTAATCAGATCTCAAAGTGGGCCCGGTAACTTCCACTTCGCCGTCCGCCATCTGGTGGACACACCGCTCGCCAAGGTGGGCCGGCGACGGGACCGAGGAGATATCAAGTTACATGCCACGTTTACGCCGCCGGACCAGGCGAACCGCCATTGGCGGCGTCGCGCTGGCCAGCGCCCTCTTGCTCTCAGTGGCGATGACTCCATGGTCGACGTCAATGGCCGGAGCGGCGACGACCACGCCCGCCTTCTACTTGGACCTCGGTGCGTCGGTGTCGGTCGGCGTGCAGCCGACTCCTACGGCCCCTAGAGGTCATCCCACGATTCACGGCTACGCCAACGACCTCGTGGCGATGGCGTCCACCAACGGGGTCAGCTTGGCGTTGACCCAGCTCGGCTGTCCGGGAGAGTCGATCGACACCTTCATTCACGGCGGCGACCGCTGCTACACGGGCAGCGACACGCAACTCTCGGACGCGCTGGCCTTCTTGCGCGCACACTCCAACCAAACCGGACTCGTCACCATCGATCTCGGCTTCAACACCATTAATCCCTGTTTTGATGGGCTCTCCTTTGACGCCACCTGCCTAAGCCAGAAGTTCGCGACGATTCAACCGCAGTTGAGCCAAGTCGTCGCCTCCCTAAAGGCGGCCGCGGGTCCGAACGTCACCTTCGTCGGAGTCGGACACTACGACCCGTTCTACGCGAGCGCCCTCGGTGGCGCCAGCGGTCAATTGTTCGCCGCCGCCAGTGTGGACGTGATGCGCACCCTCAACGACGTCCTGCAAAGTGTGTACAGCTCGTCCAATGTCCCCTTCGCCAGGGTGGCGGAGGCCTTTTCTGACCACGCCAAGGCGGTCGTTCCGCGGACGAATGGCGTCACGGCGACGGGCAACGTGGCCGCGGCGTGCACTTTGACGTGGATGTGCGCGCCAGCCCCCTTTGGCCCGAATATCCACCCCACCGACGCTGGCTACCAGGTCATCGCCAAGGCGATCTCGGCGCTGATCCCCTCATCGCTCTAGGCCGGATCCGTCGACGCGAACAGTGGCATCACCACCGTCCTCAACTTCGACGCGCCACGCGGATACTGCCCCATCAGAACTTTGGTCTGGGTTCACGCGTCGATGAGCCACGATTCAGTACCGACCGGCTCGAACTCCATCAACGTCTCGCTGCGCAGACCGAGTCGGATCGTCTCGAGGCCCACCAAGTCGGCCGGTGCGACGTTGCCCAGGTTCACGTTCGGTCCCACGCGCTTGACGAAATAGTTCTGCAGTTCGCTCGACGGCGCCTCGAAGAGCAGACGGTCCACGTCGAGCCCGCTGGTGACGATCTCCTCGACGAGTCCGATGCGTAAGTCGCCGTTGGGCCGACACATGCCCGACTTCCCGCCCTCGCGGGTCTCCAGGGTGACCAGGGTGGCCCCCGCGTCCACATCATCTGAGATGTAGCCGATCCACTTGTTCGGCGCCATGTTCTCGGACTTGAGTTGGTCCTTCGAGCCGACTTCCGAGATCACCTTGAAGTCCTTGGCCAGTTCGGCCACGTACTGCGACTTCCTCGCGTCACTCAGGTTGATCGTGCCATTGGACACTTCGAGGTATTGACAGTCGTAGTACCAGCACAGATCGCGGAACTCGGCGAAGCGGTTCTGGAGGACGTACTTTTCGAACAACGTCCCGCCGAAGTAGAAGTCGACGCCCGCGTCGCGCAAAATGTCAATCTTCTCGCGCAAGAACTTGTCCACCACCGACGTACCCCAACCAAACTTGACGAAGTCAACGTAGTCGCCCCCGCTCTCGATGAGGTCAGCGAAATAGTGCAGCGGTGAGCCCTTGTCGATCGCCATGGTGAGGCCGACCTGACGGGGCTTCTCGGCTCGGTTGGGCAGATCCAGGTAGTTCTCATTAAAGGTCATAACGCTTCCTCACTTTTCCATCGCCTAGGGGCGGAAGCCTCGATCATGAAGCGTCCTACCACTCGTTTAGCAGCGCACTCTGTGAGGGGACTAATAGCGGGTTGTGAAAATCTTGAGAGTCGAGCGCGCCACCATGGCGCTGAATGTCCCAGCCGACGACTCGAGCTTCACGACCGAACTCGACGCGTGGCCGCCAACATAAATCGGCGTTCGGAACTGGGCTTAATGCTGCTCGCCGGCGCTCTCAATGCAGGGGAATATTACTCCGAGGGACGTCGCCCGGCGTGTCGAGATCGAGTGACCACGGTCCCACACCGAAGTCGACCACCGAAAAGTCGAGATCTCGATTCACTCGCGGGGGCGAACGTTCGCCCGAGTGAAAGGCTGCGTCGAGTTGCTTGAGTGTCGCGAGCCCACGCGGTATGAAGAGGCTGCAGTTGACCTTCGGCGGCGCTCCCTACCACGACGCTCCGCCTGACCCGGATTTATCTCGAGATCACGAACTTGGTTTGATGGGGATCTGCTGCGAAGTTGCCAACCTTAAGAGATTGATTCCTCTTCCTTGCGCCACGCCAAATTCAATCCAACGCATTACTAATGTGACACCATGGGTCACAAGCAAACGGACGACGCCAGAGAAGAGACGGACAACTATCAACAAGATCGGTTCTGGAATGGCCCCGCCGGCCAGTTGTGGGTCTCCTCCCACGAGGAAACCGAGCGCCACACCGGACCCTTTGGTGACGTCGCGCTCCTAGCGGCAGCCCCAGCGCCCGGCGAGCGATCGCTCGATGTCGGCTGCGGATGCGGTACGACCACCCTCGCCCTCGCGAGGTCGGTTGGCGCGACGGGCGACGTAGTGGGCGTCGATCTCAGCAGCATCATGTTGGATCGAGCGATGGAATTGGCAGCAGCCGCCAAGTTGACCAATGTTGTCTTTCGCCGGCTCGATGCTCAGACCGCCCCACTCGGTCGCCACGTGTTCGACCTCGTCTTCTCCCGGTTCGGCGTCATGTTCTTCGCCGATCCCACGGCGGCGTTCACCAACTTGCGCGCGTCACTGCGCCCCAGCGGTCGACTGGCGTTCGCCTGCTGGCAAGTACCGTCCGCGAACCCATGGATGGCGTTACCCAGTCGGGCCGCGTTGCAATTCTTTGGCCTGACCGCGCCACCGCACGACGCGCCCGGCCCCTTCTCCTTAGCCGACCCCGATCGACTTCGACGCGTCTTGACCGATGCTGGGTTCAACGACATCGACATCACTCCGGAGATTCGGACCCTTACGTTGGCTCTCGGACACAGCCTTGATAACTGGGTACACGAGCGACTGCTCATGGGCCTCGCGGGTGAGATCTACGCGAACAGTAGTGTTGAAATCCAAAGTCGGGCCCGCCAGCTCTTGATTTCGTCAGTGGAGCCATACCAGGTCGAGGACGGGTTGGAGATGAGTGGGGCTTCCTGGATTGTTACGGCGCGCCCTTAATCCCTAGGTGCTGTATCGAGACCCGGTTGGCCCACCAAACAGTGGCGCTGCTCACACCGGAGTCTTCGTGTCATTTCTCACGACACAAAGAGGAGCCGCGATCGACCAGATCCGAACCACCTTAGAGACCATGCGATCGACCGCTCCGGAGCGACTTGATCTTGGCCTCATCGAGAAGGTGCTTCCCGAAGACGACAGTCCGTTCGTCACCGTGGAGCGCGTCCACGGGGCCATTCTTCGCGCGTATGTCGAACTCGCCGAACCGTTCGAGAAGCGCCCGAGAAGCCATCGCCAGGCGAGGATTCCCAGCGGGCCGACTCAGGCCAACTCTCCTCGCCCCCACGCAGTGTTCAGATTCGACTGCGGCTCACGAAGTTCCGTCAACGCGCCGCCGGCAGTGAAGTACCGCTTGCCAGCAACCAATAGCTCCTCCGCCGGGAACTTCGTGATGACCTCGCACCCGGTCGCGGTGACCACCACTTCTTCCTCGATTCGCGCCGCTGACCATCCATCCTTCGCGGGCCAGTAGGTCTCGAGGGCGAAGACCATACCCTCTTCTAGAACCTCGGGATGCTCGAAGGAGATCATGCGACTGAAAATCGGCCGCTCCCAGATGGAAAGCCCGACCCCGTGACCATACTGCAGGCCGAACGCCGCCTCCTCGTTGGCGAACCCGAAGTCCTGGGCCGCCGGCCACAGCGCCACGACGTCGGCGGTGGTGGTACCGGGCTTGACCATCGCGATCGCGGTGTCGACCAGCTCGCGGCACTTGGTGTAGGCGTCGCGCTGGGCCACCGACGCGCTGCCGACCGCGAAGGTGCGGTAGTAGCACGTGCGATACCCGTTGTAGCTGTGCAGGATGTCGAAGAACGCGGGGTCGCCCGGTCGGATGAGCCGGTCGCTGTAGACGTGGGGGTGCGGCGAACACCGCTCGCCCGAGATCGCGTTCACTCCCTCCACGTGCTCGCTACCCAGGTCGTAGAGGACCTTATTTACCAGGCCCACGCACTCGTTCTCCCTCACCCCGGGACGAAGGAACGTGTACAGCTCTTCGTAGGCGGCGTCGACCATGGACGCCGCTTGCGTGAGCAGGCTGATCTCATCGGCCGTCTTAATGCGCCGCGCCGCGAGAAACACCTGCTGGCCGTCGACCAGGCTGATGCCCTCTTTCGCGAAGGCCGCCAGGATGGGCATCTCGACAATGTCCACCCCGACCGGCTCGTTCTCGAGCCCGAACTGAAGAAGCACCTCCTTGATCTTCTGGGCGACCGACCCCGCGCGGTCCGCGCCGGGCGGGATGGCGCCGCGCAAGGTCGAGATGCCCGCGCGCGCGCCCTCATAGGGCACCGTCGTGCCGTCGGGGCCCACCTGGACTCCCGAGAGCCACGGGTTGTAGAGCTGGTGGTGGCGAGCCGCGGAACCGAAGTCCCATACCACCGGCTTGCCGCCGCGAGGCAGTAGAGCGAAACGGATCAGTTTGTCCATGGCCCAGGTGCCGATGTGGGTGCCGGTCATGTATCGGATGTTGTGGAAGTCGAAGGTCAGCAACGCGCCTAAGTCCGAGCGCTCCAGCTCGGCCTGCAGGCGCGAAAGGCGCTCCTCGCGCAGGCGCGGCATGTCGATTCGCGCCTCCCAGTCCACTGCGTTGGTGCCGTACGTGTGCACTCCCATATTTCCTCCTGGTTTCGAACTTAATTGTTCCGGGCCCTAGCGCCGGCGCAGACGGACCCACGAGTCGAGGCCCACAGCGATGAGCAGGATCAGCCCGAGGACGATCTGTTGGTAGAGCGGGTCGATACCGAGCAGGTTGAAGCCGTTGCCGATCAACGCAATGAAGAGCACGCCGATGCCCGTGCGCCAGACCGATCCCTGGCCGCCGGCGATGGAAGTGCCTCCGACCACGATGCCCGCCAGGACCGTGAAGGATAGCGCGCTGCCGCCGCTCGCCGCCTGGGCGCTGAGCAGGCGCGAGATGTCAATGGCGCCGCCAAGTCCGGCCGCGCCACCGCTCAGGGTAAAGGTCACGACCTTGATCAGATTCACTCGCACCCCGGCCAGACGCGCCGCCTCGGCATTGCCGCCCGAAGCCACCATGTAGCGACCGAACGTCGTGCGCGAGAGCAGAAGTCCCAAGACCACCACGAAGACCAGCGTCATCCACACCGCACTCGGAATCGTGAGGAACTGCGCGTTGGCGAACCGGTAGAACCCAGAGTTCTGAGAGAGGACGATGAGGTTCCCGCTGGTCACCTTGAGGGCCACGCCGCCAATGACGAACGACATCGCCAACGTGGTGATCAGCGCGTTGATCCTAAAGACCGTGACGATGAGCCCGTTGACGAGTCCAACGACCAATCCCGTCAAGATGGCGGCGGCGATGGCGAGCACGGGTGAGTGGTGCGCGGCGATCTCGCCCGCCACGACGGTAGCCAGTCCGTACGTCGCCCCGACCGAGAGGTCAATCCCGCCGGCGACGAGCACCAACGTCCCCGCCGCGGCGATACAGAGGGTCGCGGCCTGCTGGTCGAGAATGTTGATCAGGTTCGTCGTGTGCAGGAACGGTTGGCTCGTGATCGAGAGGATCACGAAGAGGATGGCGAAGGGGATGAAGATGCCGGCCATTCGCCACGACTGCATCAATTTCGAAGCGCCCGCGCGCAGCCCTACGCGCCCGAGGCCGTCCTCCTCGAGCACGTCGACGTCATCAGCACTCGGATTGTTCATCTCGCCTCCTCAGCCGGCGACGTTCTCGGCGAAGGCGGCCGCGAGCACGGCCTGCTGGTTCATGTCCTCGCCACTGAGTTCAGCGGAAATACGGCCATGACGCATCACCAGGACCCGATGGGCGAGTCCCAAGACCTCTTCGAGCTCGGAAGAGATGACGATGATACCCATTCCGTCGTGGGCCATCTCCACCAAGAGGTCGTAGATCGCCCGTTTCGAGCCCACGTCGACGCCCCGTGTCGGCTCGTCGGCGATCAGCACCGAGGGCGAGCACATCACCGAACGTGCAAAGAGCAGCTTCTGCTGGTTGCCGCCCGAGAGCATCATGGCCGGTAACGCCATGCTGGCCGCTTTGACGTTGGTCTTTTCCAGGACCTTCGACACCGCGCGGCGCTCGCGGATGGCCGCGATCCACCCCAGGCGACTCACGAGGTCGAGTCGCGAGAGCGAGACGTTCTCTCTCACCGAACGACCCATGAGCAGGCCCATATCCTTACGCGACTCGGGGATGAGGGCGAGACCGCGCTGGATCGAGCGATGCGGACTGTGCCCGGCGAGCTCGGCGTCGCCCAACCGGACTCTCCCCGCGGAGACCTTGGCGTCACGAAAGATGGCTCGGGCGAGTTCTGACCGACCGGCGCCCACCAACCCGGAGATCCCGAGAATCTCACCCCGGCGCAGGACCAAGGAGCAGTCCACTACCCCCGGCGCACTCAAGTGCTCGACTTCCAAGAGGACCGGCGCGGCCACGTCGGCGGGTGCTTTCACTGGGAACGCGGCGGTCAACGATCGTCCGAGCATCCCCTCGATCAGTGACTCCTCGGTTGCGCTCTTGGCGTCGACGGTGCGAATGAGGCGACCGTCGCGCAAGGTCGTGATGCTGTCCGAGAGCGACAGCACCTCCGAGAGGAAGTGAGAGATCAGCACCACCGCGCTGCCTCGACGAGCCAGTGAGCGGATGGTTTTGTGCAACGCTGCTGTCTCATCACTCGAAAGGGCCGCCGTCGGCTCGTCCATCACCACGATCGACGCGTTGCGCGACAGCGCGCGCATGATATCCACCTTCTGCTTGTCGGCAGTGGCAAGGTTCCCGGCGAGGTCGTCCGGGGAGAGATCAAAGCCCACGTGACCCGCCAGCGCACGGAACCGGCGCCGCGCCTCACGGCGGTGGACAAAGCCCATGGTGGCGACCTCCGAGCCGAGGTAGACGTTCTCCGCCACGGTGAGACCGGGGACGATGGCCGTCTCCTGGGCGATGGTCACGATGCCGTTCGCGAGCGCCTCGCGCGGCGAGCGTAGTACGAGGTGCCGCGCGCCGAGGGTGAGCGTTCCCTCGTCGGGCTCGATCACGCCCGAGATGATCTTGCCCAACGTCGACTTGCCCGCGCCGTTCTCGCCGATCAGTGCGTGGACCCTACCCGCTTCGATGGTGAGCGAGACGTCGCTCAAGGCAGGGACCCCACCGAACCGCTTGGATACCCCGGTGACGACTAAATCGTCACCAGTGGGGCCAGCGGTTCGGTGGGGATGCTCTTCAGACGTCCCTGCCGACATGTGGGGTCAGCACCGACTTCTCAAGATGGGGTTTCTTGCGTTCCTCAACCTCGCGGGTATCAGCCGGGCCACTCAGCGGTGAACTTGCTGACGTTGCCCTGGTTGAGTACACCGTGGTTCGGCAGGGCCGCGACTGGATTCTCGGAACCGGAACCTTTACCAGTCTTCATAGCCTTAACGAGCGCGATCATGCCCAACTGGCCCTCTGACGATGGCGCCTGGGCCACGTCAGCGAACCACGCGCCGCTCTTGATGGCCGAAAGGCCGGCCGCGCTCGCCCCGTAACACACGAGCTTGACGGTGGTGTTCTTGGCCGCGGTCAAGGCCGACTGGGCCCCCTCGCAGTTCTGGTCGGATCCGACGATCACGTTGAGCCCGGAGTGGGCGACCAGCATGTCCTGCGCATCGGTCAACGACGCCGAGATCGTGTACAGGCCATCGGCTTCGGCGACGACCGAGTCGTTGGGATACGTGGCGAGTTGCGATTTGAAGGCCGCCGTGACGGCCGCGTCTGGCTCGTAACCCTCGAAGTTGTGGATCAAGCCAACTTGGCAGGGGTTGGTTCCGGCGCACGCCTGATTGGTCAGCGTCGCCAACTGCGTGCCGATCTTCGACGGGAAGAACACGACGTTACCCGAGAGTCCCGCCACCTGGATCTGGTCGGTGGTGTACTTCGTGCCGAGGATCTGGTCGATGTTGACGACCTTGATCTTCTTCTTGATGGCCTTCTTCACCGTTGGGATCAATGCCGCGCCGTAGATCGGCTGGACGATGATGCCCTGGTATTGGCCGGAGTTGATGGCGTCCTGCAGCTGCGAGACCTGCGTGGTGTACGAGTTATTGGCGTCGAACACAGTCACCTTGACGCCATCAGCCGCCGCCACAGCCTTGGCCGCCGCCAGCATGGGGGCGTCGTAACTGTTCGCCAGCGCGTAGGAGAGGTACGCCACCTTGTAGGTCTTGTGCTTCGTCGCGGCTTGAGCCGCCCCAACACCAAACGAGGCGGTGGACAGCAACATGGCCCCCACTGCGACGCCGGTGACCCAACGAGAATTGAATCTCACTTTTGCCCCCTTGAGAAGTCACGCGCAACTTACGCACGACCGATGAATGTCGCCCTCCGCACTAGACGGTCGGCGGACCGGCAGCCAACTCATAGGGCAGCGGCTCCGGTCGCCGACGCCTCACTGAAGAGACGTACGACATGCACTCACGGGGACTCTAATGGTGTTCACCAAACCTGTCAAGTGATAGTGAACACTTACTAGCTCTGTAGCACGGAAAAAAATGGCGACGAGCCCATTTTGCGCCTCCCGACCGCGAAATACAGCAAAATCCGCTACGCGGCCCATGATCAAACCGTGAAGAGAGGCTGTACGCGCCACCCGCCAAGCCCTGAACCCGGGGCTATTTCGTATAGGTGTACGGGTTCTCTCGCTTCTGACGTGCGGGCACCTCGGGGTTCATCCCGACGTGCCACGCCTTGCTGCCGAGCTCGCTCTCGAGATACGACACCGTCTCTTCGACGACCGCGCGCGCCCGCGCCAGGTCGACGCCGAGCAAGCGGTGCTCGTGCTTGACGAGGTTGCCGTCAATGACCACCGTGTCCACCTCGGCGCGCTGAGCCTGCATGACCACGTGACCGTACGGGTTGAGGATCGGGAACATCACGGGCGACTCGTCGTTCTTCAGTAACACCAGGTCGGCCCGCTTGCCGACTTCGAGACTGCCGACCTTGCTGTCGAGGCCCAGGGCCACCGCTCCACCGCGCGTGGCCCAGTGAAGCACCTCCTCGCAACGTAGGTCTAGGTGCGTGACGGTGTCGCCGTCGCGCTTAGCTTCGAAGTGCTGGCGAGAACGGTCCGCCCCGATCGTGGTGCGCATCGCGGTGAACAGGTCGGCGCTCCACCACACCGACGTGTCCTGCGAGAGCGAGATCGGGATGTCGAACTGACGCAATTTCCACGATGAGGGGTAGCCCTGGCCCGCGCTTTGCTCGCTTTCGGTCGAGACCGAGGCCGAACCGCCCGACGCCGCGATCCGGTGGTACGAGTCGTCCGAGAGCGTCGAGGCGTGAACGAAGACCGTGGTGGGCCCCATGCAGTCGTTCTCGTGCATGAGACGGATACTGTCGTCGCCGGTCGCGCCCCAGACACCCGAGTGCGTCGTCACCGCGACGCCAAGGTCACGCGCCACCGCAAAGGCGGCGCGCTCGGGGAACTCCGGGTCGCCGGTCACGTCAAAGGCCATCTGGAAGCCGAGCATGTCGCCCTTGCCGTCAAAGCGGCGTCGGTAGAAGTCTTTAAAGGCCGGGTCGGCCGACCACTCCCACGGGCCCTTTTGGATGTTGCCGTACGCCAGGACGAAGCGGCCGTTAACGGCCTCGAGTGCGTCAACCGCGGCGTCGGCGTGATCGGTGGTCTGTAGACCGTGCGACCAGTCGACCGACGTCGTCACGCCCGCGTCGATGGCCTCGATGGCCGAGAGCAGATTGCCCGCGTAAATGTCTTGAGGGCGGAACTTGCGCCCGTGCTCTAAGTAGTACCAGACGAAGTACTGCGACAGCGTCCAGTCCGCGCCGTAGGCCCGCATCGCCGTCTGCCACATGTGACGGTGCGTGTCGATCATCCCCGGCATCACGATTCCACCACTGGCGTCGATCTCGAGCGCGCCGTCGGGCGCCTTAATCTGCGAACCAATCTCCTTGATTAGCCCGTCGAGCACTAACACGTCGCAATCTTTAAGGACGCGATGGCCGCCATCCATCGTGATGACCAGCCCCTTTCGAAACACGAGCGGACGACCGTGTTCGAGGGACTCCCCCTTTGAGTTGACAAGACTGTTCATGACACCCCCACGTAGTTACGTCCTTAACCTGCGGAGAGATTAGCACCGTGTTAAGTGGGCGTACAGGCCCACTTCACATCATCCGGAGCGTCGATCACTCGACGTTGCGCTGGCGTCTGACGACCTGGGCCCACGTCCGCAAAGGGTAAGAAGTCTTGAGAATACCGAGGAAGCGACGCACTGATGCCGCCGAGAGACGTCCACGAGTCAAGCCCAAAACCACAGTTTCCTCATCGACCCGATTTCAGGTATGTTCTGTGTCACTGAACGGAGCGAAGGGAGCTCGATGTCAACGGAACGCGCGGGTCGTACGGCGATCGTGCTGGGGGGCACGCAGGGCATTGGCAAGGAGATCGTCCGATCGTTGGCGTCGAAGGGATCGAAGGTGGTCCTCTCGGGGCGAACAATCGAGAGCGCGCAGGCGGCGGCGGCCGAGATTGGCCTCGGTACGCTCGGGATCGCCGTCGACCTGTCCGAGCCCGTCACCATCGCTGCTGCGCTGGCGAGCATCGAGTCGGTCAATGATCTGGTCATTTCGGCCATCGAACGCGACTCGAACACGCTCGACAACTACAACGTGGCCGCCGCCATCCGTCTGGTGACGCTGAAGTTGGTGGGCTACACCGAAGCCGTCCACACCCTGAGGTCTCGACTCACTAGCGACGCCTCCATCGTCCTCTTTGGGGGCCTGGCGTTGGAGCGTCCCTACCCTGGTTCGACCACGGTGTCCACCGTCAACGGCGGCGTCGTCGGCATCGTCCATTCCCTGGCCTGCGAGCTGGCGCCGGTGCGCGTCAACGCCATTCACCCCGGCATCATCGGCGACAGCCCGTACTGGGAGAACAAGGACAACACTCACGTCATCAATCGAACTCCACTGGGACGACTCGTCACGATGAATGAGATCGTTCACAGCGTGGAGTTCCTGCTCGACAACACCGGGATTAACGGCGTCAACCTCGCGGTGGACGGTGGGTGGTTGTTGAAGTGACGCTGGACGAGACGTAGACAAGAAGGGGGTGCCGCGAAATGTTCTACGCAACGAAAATCGAATCGACCCGGGCGCGAACGCCGTCGCACTACCTAGAGCACTCCCGTGGGTACCGCCAACAGATCCTCATCGATCGCCACACCGGTTCGCCCCACATGAGCCTCTCTATCGGACACCTCGACGAGGGTGGACACGTCGATTCGGTCCTGCACTCATTCGAGATCAGCCTCTACGTGTTCAGTGGGACACTCGCCGTCACGACGCTTGGCACGACGACGTTGCTGCCACCGAACCACTGCATCGTGCTGCCCCTCGGTGCCACCTACTCGATGAAATCAGTCGAGGGGGCGGTCGAGTTCCTCCAGATGGCGTCCCCGGCCGAACTTACTGACGGACGACGCCACGACACCTTCTTCAGCGGCCAAACTCTGGCCGAATCGACGCCCATCGCGCCCGACATGCGCGACCCACGCAATCGCAACGCTGGGCGCTTCGACGCCGACTCGATGGACCTGCGCCGTCTCGCCGGAGGATCCGACGTGAACGCCCCGACCGTCTCGCCGAGCATGGCCACCGCGCTCCTCGCCTACAGCGGCATCGGGGTCAAGATGCTGGTCGACCAGCAGCTTGGCGCTCATCTGCACACGATGTTCGTCGTGGACTACCAGCCGACCGCCATCGCCCACCCGCACGATCACCCCTTCGAGGAGGCCTACGTCTTCGTCGAGGGAGAGGTCCACGCGCTGGTCGAGGGGAACCTCATGGTCCTTCACGCCGGCGACGTCCTGTGGACCGGGGTGGGCGCCGACCACGGATTCGAGAACCGCAGCGCGGGGCTGGTGCGATGGATCGAGGTCCAGGCGCCGCAGCCACCGTCGCGTCACTCCTACCGCTTCAGTCGCGAATGGGAGCACCTCGAGTCGAAGATCGGCCAGGACGACTGATGCATCCGAGCCAGTCTGCGCGCCGAGTCCGGATTTCGCCGACGGATGAAGAGCGGACCGCGAATGTCGAGAAGCGTTGCGCTCGCGCCAGGTTCATCGATCGCCCCTCACATCGGCATTCTTCAAAATGGTGCTGTGTACAATCGTCCCAGAGAAGTTCAAAGCGATTGGACAAACTCGGTGGTCATCAGGTGACGCATCGAATGGCCACTTCAACCAGACAGAGAAGTTGGATTTGCTGTTCGCAGTACCAGGTTTCGCAAGATTCCACGTCGAGCACACGCTCGAACCCACGATTTGTCAAGCACAATTGGAGACACGAGCATGACGGCTGAGGTCGGGGCCCTCTTAAGGATCGCGAGGCTGAACAAGTCGATGAGCCTGCGAAGCGTCGCTTCGGCGATCGGGGTATCCGCGAGCCTCATCTCTCAGGTAGAAACTGGCAAGACTCAGCCCTCGGTCTCCACGCTGTACGCCTTGAGCACCTACCTGGGCCTGTCCCTCGACGATCTTTTGGAAAACCGATCTCCCGCGGTCAACTCGTCAACGTCGGCCTCGACCAATCCCGAACGAACCAATGGCCCGATGGCACCAGTGGTCCAGCACGCCGCCGACAACCCCTGTTTGGAGATGGACAACGGGGTGCGCTGGGAGCGACTCGCCGTCAGCGGGAGCGACCTCGCCCAGCCCTTGTTGGTGACCTACGCCCCCGGAGCCTCAAGTTCGATCGAGGGAAAGTTGATGCGCCACAATGGCTTTGAATTCGCGTACATCCTCGAAGGCGAGCTGACGCTCCAGTTGGAGTTTGAAAAATACTCGTTATCCGCAGGCGACTCCCTACAGTTTGATTCGAATCGTCCGCACATGTACGCCAACGCCGGCAACGTCCCGGCTCGAGGAGTCTGGTTCGTGGTGGGCCGCCATCAGCAGAACCAGACGTTGCCCACGGCCACTGAAAATCCTCCGTCAAGGACCGAGAACGGCGGCGCGGGGCTGAATTCGGCGGTCGACGTCCTGTACGCCATGGACCGTCTCATCTCCTGATCTCGCCCGTCCGGACGGAGAACGGGCGGCGAATCTTCGACCACCTTCTCGTCAGAGTTCGAGGAAGACGAAGTTGCCCGTCAGGTTGGCGACGAAGACGTGCCCCAAGGTGAGGCAACTAAAGGCATCGACGAGCCCGGTCGTCATGGTCATGAACACCAGCGCTAGCGAAAGTGGACCGTGTTTGGCGTCGTGATCCGGCACGACGGTGTTCCGGACGTCAATGAGAAAAAACTTCATAGAATTCCCCTTGTTCGATAGACCGCGGACCGGTTGCCCCGAGAAGGATCCCCGGGCCCACTACCTATGATGCAAGCAAAGGAGACAGCATGACAAACGAGAACGAGTGCCCCGTAACGGGGGCGAACACGCGCTTGGCCGACAGCCAGCCGAACGAGAAATGGTGGCCCAATCAGTTGAACCTGAAGCTGCTCCACCAGAACTGCCTCGGGGACAGTCCCCTGGACAAGGACTTCAACTACGCCGAGGAGTTCAAGAAACTGGACCTCGACGCCCTGAAAAAAGACCTCGAGGCGCTGATGACCACGTCCCAGGACTGGTGGCCGGCCGACTACGGCCACTATGGGCCGTTCTTCATTCGCATGGCTTGGCACAGCGCGGGAACCTACCGCATCGGCGACGGCCGCGGCGGCGCGGGATCGGGCGCGCAACGTTTCGCGCCCCTTAACAGTTGGCCCGACAACGTCAACCTCGACAAGGCGCGCCGACTGCTGTGGGAGATCAAGCAGAAGTACGGCCAGAAGATCTCCTGGGCCGACCTGATCGTCTTTGCCGGTAACTGTGCGTTGGAGTCGATGGGCTTTAAGACCTTCGGTTTCGCCGGAGGACGTGAGGACATCTGGGAGCCCGATGTGGAGACCAACTGGGGACTCGAAGACGTCTGGCTCGGCGACGAGCGCTACAAGGGCGATCGCCAACTCGACGATCCGTTGGGCGCCTCGCAGATGGGCCTCATCTACGTGAATCCCGAAGGGCCCAACGGTAACCCCGATCCGCTGCTAGCCGCCAAGGACGTTCGTGAGACATTCCTGCGCATGGCGATGAACGATGAGGAGACCGTGGCACTCATCGCCGGGGGTCACACGTTCGGCAAGACCCACGGCGCGGCCGATCCGAATAAGTACAACGGTCGCGAACCCGAAGGCGCACCGTTGGAGGAACAGGGCCTGGGCTGGAAGAACAGTTTTGGTACTGGCAACGGTGACGACACGATCTCGAGCGGTCTCGAAGGTGCGTGGACCGACGCACCGACGAAGTTTGACCACGACTTCTTCGACAACCTCTTCGACTTTGAGTGGGAGCTCGTGAAGAGCCCGGCCGGCGCGAACCAGTGGAAGCCCAAGGGTGGCGCGGCCGCCGGTACCGTGCCCGACGCCCACGATCCAACGAAGCGACACGCCCCCACGATGCTCACGACGGACCTCTCCTTGAGGTTCGACCCTATTTATGGGCCGATCTCGAAGCGCTTCCAAAAGAACCCCAAGGAGTTCGATGACGCCTTTTCGCGGGCGTGGTTCAAGTTGACCCACCGCGACATGGGTCCCTACGTGCGGGGACTTGGCAAGTTGGTACCGAAAGAACCTCAGTTGTTCCAAGACCCCGTGCCCGCGCGCACACACAAGCTGATCGGGGCGAAGGATATCGCCGATCTGAAGAGCCGAATTCTCGCCTCGGGCCTATCGATTGCCCAACTGGTCTCGACCGCATGGGCGTCGGCGTCGACGTTTCGTGGCACCGACAAGCGCGGCGGCGCCAACGGCGCTCGCATCCGTCTCGCGCCGCAGAAGGATTGGGAAGTCAACAGCCCGGTGGAACTGGCGACAGTGCTCAAGACCCTCAAGGGAGTCCAGAAGGAGTTCAACAGTTCCAAGACCAAGGGGAAAGAAGTCTCGCTCGCTGATCTCATCGTGTTGGGTGGATGTGCCGCCATAGAAAAGGCTGCGAAGAACGCCGGGCACAAGATCAAGGTTCCCTTCTCGCCCGGTCGCACGGACGCGTCCCAGAAGCAGACCGACGTCGAGTCCTTCGCGGTGCTCGAACCGACCGCTGACGGGTTCCGCAACTATCTTCGACCCGGACACACCCGTATGGCGGAAGAGCTGCTGCTGGACCGCGCGCACTTGCTGACGCTGAGCGCTCCGGAGATGACGGTGCTGCTTGGCGGACTACGAGTCTTGAACGCCAACTTCCAACAGTCCCAACTCGGTGTCCTCACCACGCGGCCCGCGACGTTGACCAACGATTACTTCTTAAACCTGCTCGACATGGGCACGGTGTGGAAGGCGACATCTGACTCCGAGGAGACATTTGAAGGACGCGATCGTGCGACAGGAGCACTCAAGTGGACCGCCAGCCGAGCCGATCTTGTGTTCGGCTCGAACTCCCAACTTCGAGCGAACGCCGAGGTCTACGCGTGCGACGACTCACAAGAGAAATTCATACACGACTTTGTAGCAACCTGGCACAAAGTCATGAATCTCGATCGATTCGATCTCGTCTGATCCCATTGAATTTGTCTCGCACCGTCAAACTATCTCGTCGTGTTCAATATTTACCGAGCGGAACGCAGGGTCGCCCACAGCCTTGAGAGCGCCCTTTTAATCCCAAGGTGCCGGGGTCGAGACCCGGACGCCTCAAGGCGCCACCCCCAGGCTTACGCATCAGAGGTTCAGCACTACATTCTCAACAAATCGCGAACCTTTCTGACCGCTTTAGCGTCTTTATCTATGTGCTGTCATTCCACCCATTTCTACGATCCACGAGGAACGGATAGGTGGAAGGCTCTACCAAGGTGAACGATCTTGAGGGATGGCTGACCGAGAGTTACCCCCAGTCTGTGCGCACGGCGTACCTGATTCTCGGCAATCGCCTCGACGCCGAAGACGCGGTGCAAGAGGCCTTCCTTCGCGCATGGAAGTTCCGAGACTCCCTGTCCCAAGGATCGAGCTTCAAGCCGTGGCTGTACCGGGTCGTGGTAAATACCTGCAACTCCAAACTTCGCCAGGAGATCCCCCATCGGGACCTACGAAGCAGCGACGACGATCTCGCCGAAGTTTCACTCCGTGACGACGTGCCAACTCGGATCGCTCTGTCGAATGACGTACGTAGCGCTCTAAAGGACCTGCCGGTGAATCTACGCGTGGTCGTCGTCCTTCGTTACTACGCCGATCTCAGCGAGCGAGAGATCGCCATCGCCATTGGCCGCAAGCAAGGAACGGTGAAGTCTCGCCTGCACGAAGCCCGGCGACGACTGGCCCTGCATCCGGCCCTGCAGTCCGAGCCGTCACAACGTTCCACATCTACCGAGGAGGTAACCGGGTGAGCATGATCGACGAAGGAGCACTGAGTGACACGCTCAACGAGGTCGCCAATTCATTCGAGATTTCAAAGGATGCAACCAACCGCATCCTGAGCGAGGCCCGGACCGGCGCACCCCCATCACAGCGGTTCCACGTGCCGGATTTTCTCCACCAACCGGGCCGCGGTCGGACGTTCTTGATAGCAGCCGTCTTGGTCTTGGTCGTAGGGGGAATCACGCTGCCCCTCTTTCGCGGCGAGGGCAACCCGCCTAAGAACGCCGCTGCCGTACGCGGTGCTTCGCCCTCCACGACCATTCCCGGTTCAGCCGCCAGACCGAATACCGGCGTTGCCGGCCAAACGACTCTGGGGGCGCCGACGCTTTCGGCGACCGCCGGCCAAGTCACGGTGACGGCGTCGGGTATCACGTCAGCGCCCACCAACCTGTCACCAAGAATTGAGTCCAACGGTTCGGTGGATCTGAAGGTGGCCCGCGGGCACATCGAACTCGCACTCTCGAAGCTGAGCTCGTTGGTGACCGGCGACGGGGGCTACGTCGACAGCACGCAAGCCAACGTGGGCTCACGGGCGCCGGGCAACTTCTCCTACGCCACCATCGTGCTGCAGGTTCCCCAGCGCACCTTCGCCACCCTGGTCGCCCAGGTCCAGCGCGTCGGTCACACCTCGTCGGTGAGCACCAGTTCGAACGACGTCACCGCTCAGTACGTCGATCTCAAGGCGCGCATCACGGCCCTCGAGGCCAGCCGCCAGCAGTACTTGTTGATCATGACCCACGCCACGTCCATCAGCGACATCCTGGCCGTCCAGAATCAGTTGAACAACCTACAGAGCCAGATCGAGCAGCTTCAGGGTCAGTTGAACGTCCTCAACCACGAGACCACCTACGGCTCCTTGACCGTGACGCTCACCGAGGCCGGGCATCCGTCGAACACGCCCCATCACAGATCGGGTCTCGCTAAGGCCTGGCACGACGCGGTGAGTGGCTTCGTCGCGGGCTTCGAGTGGCTGATACGCGTCTCGGGCCCGACACTCTTCGCTGTACTGATGCTCGGCGCGTTGTGGATCATCGGCCGGTTCGGTCGGCGAGCGTATCAGCGTCGACGACTGTAATTTGACGTCGGCTCCCCGACACCAACACAATCCCACTCATCAAAGCGTCGGTAGTTCCGCAGACAGTTGCACGGTAGTGACCGGACGCATTGCGGGTGCTCTCATGCAGAGAGCGCACCTGACGAGTCTTGCCCGAGCGAGGATCCAGGGAAGTACCCTTCTGACATGATCGTTTGCGTGCCCGTGACCAGTGACGGACAGGTCGATCACCGTTGGGGCCGCGCGGAGTGGATCGCCGTGGCCAACATCGTCAACGGCGAGGTTGAGAGTTGGCAAGTGATTGAGGTGTCTTGGGACCGACTGCACGATGAGGGTACGTCAGCCCAACACCACGCTCGCGTGGCCCGGTTCTTGCGTCAGAACCACGTGGAGGGTGTGGTCGCGCATCACGTCGGGGACGGAATGGTGCGGATGTTGGACACGATGAAGTTGCCATTGTTTCTGGAGGCGACTGGAGACGCCCGAACTGCCGTGCTGGTGGCGACGTCGTAGTCCGTCTCTTTGACACGAGCACCTTTCAGCCCGACAGCCTCCAGCGCAAGGTGGCACTCCAGTTGCTTTAGGTCTCTGACGCGAGCCGCACGCTGCAGGGCGACGAACCGAGAATTCCAGGCTTCATGCGTCGAGCTTCCTGACGCACCGGACGAGATCTCCTACGATCACCCTGGACCTAGATCCAATATGAGCCAAGTCCCTTCGCGATGCACCGTTCATCAGGTGATCGTGAAAGTGCCTTCGACGCTTCCGACGCTGCAGTTAACTGATACGTGAGCCGTCCCTGCGTCAGTCGTTGAACCGATCATCCACGTCCAGGTCGCATCACCACTCGCGTTGGCCGCTGTCGCGCCAAGGCCGCTTTCGGTGCTTGCTCGGCCGCTCGGTAGCGTAACGGCAAGCGCGCAGGAATCACTTGGCTTGCTCGAATGCACAGTGAGTGATTCATGACCACCGGGAGCCACCGAATTGATTAGTGAGGTAATTTTTACGCTACCGACATGAGATGTCGTTGTCACACCTGGTCCCACAGTTGTCGTGGTCGCTGTCGGCGGTACCGCATTGGCCTTAGGCCATGCGCCGAGAAACTGATGATACGCCGAGACCCAGTTTCTCGCAATGAGAGTCTGGACGCTACGGAGACTGACCTTGCCCGTGCACACGAGAGCGTGCAGACGGTTTTCAAGGATGTCCTTGCTATTCAAGTAGCCGTGCGGGTGATCATTCAACTCGGGCCACAAGTTGCCAATCGCGTTGCTCCCGCCAAGTTCGAGAGAGATGAGGTGGTCGATCTCGTACTGGCCGGTCGTGCGATGAGTGATGCCGTACTCCGCGTATACCTGGCTCTTCTCGGATTCGGGAACGTCGCGCACGCTGGTCGAATAACCGGACCGACAGATCGTCGCAACGTTTACATGGAACGTCACGCCAGGCGTCACACGAAGATCATTCAACGGCTCGCCGTGAAAGTAACGAAAACTTCCAACGGATGCGAACGCTGCCGAAGAGAGCGTCACGCTGATAATAATCATCATCGCGGCTGCGGCTACTCCGCTTGTGCGCTTCATTGGAACCTTCCCGAACGATCTACATCATGGCCCCTACGGTAAGAGAAGCGAAGGCTATGCGCCCATGTAATGCCCAAACCAGCACCAAATACTGACTGGTAGAAATGCCGTGAGACCAGGGCGCCTACTTCTTGCTGCTGTGAGACATTTCCAGCTTGAGGGGCTGGAGCCCTAAGGGGCGTGTGGGTTCAAGTCCCGTCTCCGACACCAATCAGGCCTTAGTCAGATCAAGCCGCCAGTGCAAGGTTGCATTTCTGTTGCATCGGGTTCGCGTCGAGTCTCCCGCACGAACAATTGACAACTGAGTACTCTTTGGCGGCTTCTCGTGCGTGTGGGTCAGCACCGGGACTAGTCGCAGTTCATCTGTGCCGTGACGCGCGAAGCGCACGACCTTCTACAAATGGGTCGTCGTTAGCTTCATCAACTGTTCAGCCCGTTGTAGTAGGCGGTCATGTTCCAGGTAAATGTTCCGTTTCCATTGTTGATGGAGACTAATGTCCAACTCGTGGCTTCCACCGGTGCGGAGTAGTAATCCGAGACGTAATCTTGTTGCCCCCAAGCGGCGACTGGCCAAGTTCCGTAAGGGGAATCTGGGTTGCTGGAGAAGGTTCCGGCTGCCATCCCTGCGACGTCACCACTCCATAGGCAGGTCTCGATGTCCTCAGGTGGTTGACCGGCCGTCACCACGTGATTACCGGTGCAGGCAGCGGGCCAACTTGCAGTAGGGCCGTAGACGTAGGGAGTCGACACTGTTTGAGCTGGTGTAAACAGGATTGTCAATCCGGCGTAGTAGGCGGTCATGTTCCAGGTAAATGTTCCGTTTCCATTGTCGATGGAGACTATTGTCCAGCTCGTAGCAGTGGTTGGTGCTTTGTAGTAATCCGAGATGTATGAAAACTGCCCCGAAGCGGCCGTTGGCCAATAGCCCGAGGCGCTCCCGGGGCTGTTGGAGAAGGTTCCGGCTGTCATTGCAGGTATGTTGCCACTCCATAGGCAGGTCTCTACATCCTCAGGCGGTTGACCCGCCCTTTCAATGTGATTGCCGGTGCAGGTAGCGGCCCAACTTGCCGTAGGGCCGAAGGAGTAGGGCGTCGAAGTAGTTGGGACGGTCGTGGTCGTGGTCGTGGTCGGTGGTGTCTCTCCGGTCTGATTGACCTTCCAGCGATCAATCGTTGTGGTCTTGCCGTTCACGGTCAATGTGATCGCATACGACTTCACCGTGGTCGAGGTGTTCGCCGTGAACCTGGCCGAGCGAGCGACGGTGCCGGTCTTGCACTTCACGGTCTTTGCGAATCCCGCGATTGTCGGACTCGATGACCAGGCGCAGGTCGTGGCGTTTCTCACCGTGGCAGTGAACGTCAGCGAGCCACCCGAGGCGCTAACTGTTCTCGTCGTGGCGCCCGCCTGAGCGACAACGAGGCCACCGAGACAGAGTGCAACGCTGGCGATACTGGCGGCAATCTTGCGCTTCATACGCGTCTCCTAGAACTGTTCACATTATGGCCAAGAAAAGCGAAGGCTAAGCGCCCATGTAACGCCCAAACCAAAACACAACCAAATACTGACTGGCAGACATAGGACGTGACCAGTACTTTTGCTTCTTGCTGCTGTGAAACGTTTCCAGTTTGAGGAACTGGTGCCCCTAGGGGCGTGTGGGCTCAAGTCCCGCCTCCGACACCGATCATGGCCGGTTTGTCTCAAGCCGCCAGTGCGAGGTTGCAGAACTGTGGCGTCGGGTCTCCGACACTAGCTGTCAAATAATCGCAGTCCTAACGGCGTTGCAGTTTGGTGAACAGCGGTGCAACCATAATGTCGTGACCATGCGTCGGGTGCAACTGCGTAAGTGATTCGATGACGGCGCTCTTAAACTCGACCGCCTCATCGGGGTTCAATTGGTCTGTGAGCCACCGTGCCCCATGAGTCTGTGTCCACGCCCAATATTCTTCTGGTCCTCCAATCGGAATCCGGACAGGCACGGTGACCTGTTCGATTACGTCGAAGCCTACGGAATTAATGATCGCCTCATAGATTGGCTCTTCCGTCATTTCCGACGGTGTGCTCGATAAGCGAAGCGAAAAGGTCTCGAAAATCTGTCCGTAAGACTCTTCCCACTCCGAGGCTTCGGGGTGACCTCCGGGCTTAGACCAACTCAACGTCCCACCGTCTCTTAGGATCCGGTGGATTTGAATCAGCGCGCTTCTAAAGTCGCTGAGTATGTGCAGTGTGAAACCACTGACAGCGTGATCGTGACTCGCGTCAGGAATGGTCGATTCCGTGATGTCCTGATGAAGTATCGAGAGATTTGAAACGGCGTAGCCCCGGAGGACTTCAATCATTTGCTCCGATACATCGACAGCGGTGACGTGCCCCGGTGGACCTACCGCGGCGAGCGCTGGAAGCGTGACCGCTCCCTTTCCCGCACCGATATCGAGTACCGACGAGCCCGCGGGTAGATCGGCGAACTCGACGAGCTTTGCACCAAGAATTCGAAAGAATGGCGGTGTCTCGTCGTACTGTGCCGCAGCGCGATCGAACAGGTCGGCGTTGAAGGTCATTGCAGAAACCTAGCGGCGCGCCAGTTTTAAGGATTATTGAGAAAATAACCGCGAAAGATTGGTATCGAATCTGTCACATCGGCTCGCCGACACTCAACCGTCCCTTTGTTCAAGCCGCCAGTCGGATTGTGGGCGTCGGCTCTCCGACGTCAATCAGGCCTTGGCTAGGTCAAGCCGCCAGTGCAAGATCGCATTTCTGTTGCGTCGGGTCTCCGACACCAACGATCTCCGAGTGCCTGAGAGTCCTTGATTTACTTCATCTCAAGTTCGGAAATTTCGCCCACGCATTTTACGGGCGCAGTGAAACAGGGGTCGCACCCGAACTCAACCGTGAGTTTGCTCTGGATCTTCAAAGGAGGCCGTCGATCTGTCCGATCGCACCTGTCATTCCCTCCTCCATGCCCATGCCCAGCATGGTCTCCATCTGGGCAACGTCGACGAAGTGAGTCACCACCGTCATGCGCGTCCCATGGCCCAGAACCTCAAAGAAAACGGAGCCGTCCATTGGTTCGATCCCCGGGGCAGGTTCGCCGTCATCGCCAGCGAGGCCATTGGCAAAGTTGATCCGATGCGGTCGATCGATCGCCTGAATCCGCCACCAGCCCTTCGGGGTTTCACCACCAGGTCCGGTCATGAAGTATCGAGATTCACCCCCGACGACGAAGTCGTGGCGCGTGAACGTAGCGGGGAATGTGGGTGGGCCCCACCACCGTTCGAGCTTGCGCGGGTCCTCCCATACTTCCCACACTTGCTCTGGGGAAGCGTCGAACTCCGCCACGAGGGTCATCGTGAGACTCGCGACGTCCTTGTTGGTACTGATTACGGTCATGCCTTCTCTCCTTCTTGGGTTTCGAGGATCTCCTCAATTTGTTCGACCCGGTGAATCCAGAGCTGCTCGTAGCCGTCGAGGAGCGCCGAAGCTCTGCGCATCGTCGCCCCGTTGGCGTGAACGATCTGCTCACGACCGCGACGCTCTTTCGTAACGAGGGCGGCTCGTTCAAGCACCTTCACATGCTTTTGGACGGCAGCGAAGCTCATCGAATACCGACTCGCCAGAACTGATACCGAATCGCCATGCTCGACTGTCCGTCGGAAGATGTCGCGCCGAGTCGCATCCGACAGTGCCTGAAAGAGGCGATCGATCTCACTCTGCGTCAGCTCGTTATCTACAACCATACGGTTGTATGTTAGCAGAGACTCAACCCTCTGCCAGAGGAAATATGCGCTAAAGAGAGCTTTCAGTCTTGCTGACGTTTCATGACGTCCAACCGTCGTAGCAAGCCAAGCGGGTTCGATCCCCGCCACTCGTTTCGAGGTTTACGCTGCGTTGACTGTTGTCTCCGCGCCAACGCCTTCGCCGGGTCGATCGTCTTCTCCCGACACCTCTTCGAGCGTGCGACCCGACGGCTCGGGGAGGACGCTCGTTAACGAGAACCCCAAGATGGCCGCAATACCCGCCACCAAGAGCACCCCGCGAAGTCCGATATGTGTTTCCAGCTGTGGAACGAGAAAAACCCCGACGAAGGCGCCGAGTTTTCCGATGCCGGCGGCGACGCCGTGACCGGTTGCTCGCATGTTCACCGGGAACACCTCCGAAGGCAACACGAACGTCGTCGTGTTCGGCCCGAACTCAGTGAACAGGTAGCTAACACCGAAGATCGCAATAAACGGGGCGACATTTAAAGTGAGCGCCGGAAATGCCCAGAGAACGAGGAAACAGGCCGCCATTACCGCAAAGCCAATAAATTGCAAACGACGGTGGCCGATCTTGTCCATCTTCCACACCGCCAGTATGTAGCCAGGGACGGCAAAGACCACGAAAAGTGCCAGGGTCAACAGCAACTTCATCACGAGGCTGGCGTTCGGCGAGACTTCCGTCAAGATGCTCGGAAGTGAGAGGGTGTTGCCGTAATAGGCGTAGTCAAAGAGGAACCAAGAGCCCGCGGTGCCGAGCATCAGCACAATCATCCGGGGGTTGGAAAAGAACTCGCGAAGTCCCATCAAACGTGTCTCAACCTTCAAGGTTGACGAAGCGTCGACGGCTCCCCGGGCGAAGTCATGAAGTTCCCGGGCGGCCATCTCGGACTTTCCTTGGACGCGTGCCTTAAACCGAGGCGACTCTGGCATCTTGGACCTGAAGTAGATCACGGCGGCTGCGGGAACAGCGCCGAGTCCGAGCATGATGCGCCACGTCAAGGAAGAACTCATCCCCGACGAAAGGAGAATGAGCCCAACGAGGGGCCCGACGACGAGACCGACTGCTTGCATCGAAAAGACGAGCCCGACGAGTCGGCCCCGATCCTTGCGATTCGAAAACTCGCTCATTATCACGGCCGATACCGGGTAATCGCCGCCAATGCCAAGTCCCAGAACGAAACGCGCCACGATCAAGAAAATCAAATTCGGTGCGAACGCTGAAGCGACGGCGCCCAGGACCATTATCACTGCCACGCTGACGTAGACCGTTTTACGACCGAGCACATCGGCAATTCGACCGAAGATAAACGCACCGACGAAGGCGCCCAAAATTGCCGCCCCGGTTACCCAGCTCGTCTGGGTCGTCGAAAGATTCCATTGAAGTTTGACAATTGCGGCCACCGTACCGATCACGAAAAGGTCGTACGCGTCAGTGAAGAATCCCATCCCCGAGATCAACACGGCTCGATGATGGAACCCACTCAGGGGTGCCTCATCGAGCAACTGGTTCACGGTCTTGGCGCAGCCCACCGACTCGAGATCCGGTACCGAGCGCTGACCCAATGCGGATGATTCATCTTGCCCAGATACTGCGGGCGCTACTTGCACATCAGTCACGTCGCTCCAATTGCGTTCCATTGTCGGCGCTTAAATGTTGCCAGTCGCAAATGACCAATGGACCAATCGAAAGTTACGCGAGGGTGAACATTGTGCGAACTCTTGAGCAATATTCAAGCTCGTTCGCAGAGCACGCACCCGAGACCACCGCTCATGCCCTCTAACGTCGGATAATTCCACGATTATGCAGCGCTTTGAAAAAAGGCGGTATCCGTCTCAGTGCAGTAAATCCTCGCCAGCGCCAATCGTGCGTTGAGTTTCTCACGCGGAACTACGTGGACATCTTCGAACGTGCGGATCGAGCCGTAACCCGGCGCCATGCACCCAAAACACAAACGTTGACGCACCGGCCGCCAAGAGCAATACGTCGGCGAACCTTGTCGGCACGCCGTAGCCCGCCCAGCCGTCGACGCCGTCTCGGATACGGTAGAAGTCGCAGGCTTGTAGCGAGAAGAGAGTATGCATAGAACCGCACGTTGGGCAGCCCTGGCCGTGCTCCTCGGTACATTGGCACCCCAGCTGGCCGGAGGGGCCAGTGCGTCGCTCTCCAAGAGTCTGGCCTTGGCCACGTTCTGCCAGTCAGAGGCGGCGCTCTACGCAGCTCCAGCCCAACTCGCCAAGATGTGGCCAGACGTCACCTCGCCGCCCACGGTCGCCCAGGCGAAGGACATGGTCACCCGCCTCTACACCATGTCCTATCAGGAATTCGGTAATTTTTCGATCGACGCGCCGACCAAGGCACTGAAGGCGGAGCTCTACGCGGTCAACTTGGCCAGTGACAAGCAGTTCGAAGAGGCCACGTTCTTCAATCCCGGCTTCAACGTCTCGCACACTGCCGCCGCCGAGGCCGGCTACACCACCCTCATTGAGAAGTCCGCCGGCACCATTAAGAAGTTCTTCGCGTCCCAGGCGTCCGTGCTCGTGGGGTACTGCCGCGGCTTCAACGACACCCGCACGGTCAACGGAATCGCCGTCATGACGACCAACAGCGCTCAGGCGGTGCTGCGCGCGGGCGACACCGCGACAGCGACGGCCGCGATTCTAAAGAAAGCTGCTAAGCAAGAGGGGCACTACGTGATCTTCGCCTCGTTGTCTGGTCACGGTGCCACCGAAACGGCGCACTACAGAGTGGCGGCGATCACCGGAATGGTGAACGCGTGCACCACGGTTCCCTCCTCGCTCCCGCCTATCCCCGTTTCCGTTCCCTGTTGATGGTGTGCCAGCAGAAGGCGGAACAGTTCTTCACCGCCGGAGAGTGAGTTGGTAAATGCATCACGCCTGCGCACGACTGGCACAGGTGAGGATTTACTGCACTGAGATGGATACCCCCTTTTGAAAAAAGACGGACAATTCGAGAACCTTTATCTAAATCCCAACGCGGTACTACCTTCTCAGCTGGGGCATCCCGAGCCAGACTTGTTATGTCGTGTCCCCGAACCAAGTTCCGGGGTAATGATGTGACTACAAGTTTGACGCGAAGCGGAAAGTCGCCTAGACCTTTGAACCAAAACGAATGATGACGTGGTCATCAACCCCGTGAGGGGTCGGGGCGCAAGAGGAGCCAATGAAGCGAGACCGGTACGACTTCGTCATCGTCGGCGGTGGCTCGGCCGGCAGCGCCCTCGCGAATCGATTGACGGCCGACGGATCTACCCAGGTGTTGGTGTTAGAAGCGGGTCGGCTCGACTATCGCTGGGACGTCTTCATCCATATGCCGGCGGCCCTCACGATTCCCATCGGGAACCGGTTCTACGACTGGAAGTACGAGTCCGAACCCGAGCCCCACATGAACGGGCGCAAGATCTATCACGCCCGCGGCAAGGTGCTCGGCGGCTCCTCGAGCATCAACGGCATGATCTTCCAGCGCGGCAACGCCCTCGACTACGAACGTTGGGCCGCCGATCCCGGGATGGGCGACTGGGACTACCAGCACTGCTTGCCCTACTTCAAGCGCATGGAGAACTGCCTCGCCGGGGATGACGAGTACCGCGGCACCGACGGACCACTGATCCTCGAACGCGGTCCCGTCACCAATCCCCTCTTCGGGGCGTTCTTTGGCGCGGTCCAAGAGGCCGGCTACGAACTCACCAAGGACGTGAATGGGTATCGACAGGAGGGTTTCGCCGCCTTTGACCGCACCCTCTACCGGGGCCGGCGCCTGAGCGCCGCCAGGGCGTACCTACACCCGGTCATGAACCGCGCGAACTTAGAAGTGAAGTGCCGAGCGTTCGTCACGAAGATCCTCTTCGAAGGCCATCGAGCCGTCGGCGTCGAACTCTCCGAGCACGGCAGCAGTAAGAAGATCCACGCGAGCGAGGTGATCCTCTGCGGCGGGGCCTTCAACTCACCCCAACTGCTCCAGCTCTCGGGCGTTGGCAACGCCGAGGAACTCTCGAAGCTCGGCGTCGACGTGGTGGAGAACCTGCCCGGCGTCGGAGAGAACCTCCAGGACCACCTCGAGGTCTACATCCAGCACTCGAGTACCCAACCGGTCTCGGTCGCGCCCGCCCTCAAGTGGCGCAACCGTCCCTGGATTGGCGCGCAGTGGCTGTTCCTTCGAAAGGGACCCGGCGCGACGAACCACTTCGAGGGCGGGGGCTTCGCGCGCAGCAACGGCGACGTCGCCTACCCCAACTTGATGTTCCACTTCCTACCGATCGCCATCCGCTACGACGGCTCGGCGCCCGCGGGCGGCCACGGCTATCAGGTGCACATAGGTCCGATGTACTCGAACTCGCGCGGTTCCGTCAAACTAAAGTCGCTCGACCCGTCCGTGCACCCGGCCCTTCGTTTCAACTATCTCTCCACGGACCAAGACCGCCAGGAGTGGCTCGAGGCGGTGCGCGTCGCTCGAGACATTCTTCGCCAGCCCTCCTTTGGTCCCTTTAACGGCGGCGAGATCTCGCCTGGCGCAGCGATCTCATCCGATCAAGAGATTCTCGACTGGGTCCGGCGCGACGCAGAGACCGCCCTGCACCCTTCGTGCACCTGCAAGATGGGCACCGACGAGATGTCTGTCGTTGATCCAACGACCATGCGAGTGCACGGCCTCGAGGGGCTTCGTGTCGTCGATGCCTCGGTGATGCCCTACGTCACCAACGCCAATATCTACGCGCCGGTCATGATGGTCGCAGAAAAGGCCGCCGATCTCATTCTCGGCAACACGCCCCTGCCACCGTCCTCGGTCGACTTCTATCGTCACCCCCACGACTAGGACTCGGCTGATCGAATCCTCGAGCAGCTACGCCGGGCCGGCGCGACCCGACTTTCGAGCCTTGATCGCCTTGACCAACGCCGGGATGATCACGCTGACGTCGCCCACGACCGCGTAGTCGGCGCGAGAGAGAAACGGCGCGTCGGGATCAGTGTTGATGGTCACCACGTGTTTCGCGCTCCGACATCCCGCCAAGTGCTGGGTAGCGCCACTGATGCCACACGCCAGGTAGAGATCTGGCGAGATTCGTGTTCCCGTTTGACCGACTTGTTGCGCGTGCGGTCGCCAACCCGCGCTCGTGACCGCCCTTGACACGCCAACGGCCGCGCCCAGTAAACCGGCCAACTCATCGAGGGGCGCGAAGCCCTCCTCGCTCCCCACACCGCGCCCGCCGCCGACCACGACGCGAGCATCGGCGAGCGCGACGCCTCCACCTCGACCGATCCACTCAGCGACCTTGATGCTCAGATCGTGCTCACTCGGCGAAAAGTGGAACTCACGCACCGTCGTCGCTACCGGCGTCGCAACTGGCTCGGCCGTCACGCCATCAAAGGCGACAGTGAGTAGCGCCGATACGCCCTCGAGCACGGCGTCTTCGATGAGACTGCCCGCCCAACGCTGTCGGCTAAGGCCAACTGTCGTCGCGTCCAACCACGACGCGTGTAAACAGTTGGCCACCATGGGCAGTCCCGTCGTGGCACCGACGTACGCCATGACCTCGTTGCCCCGGTCGGTACCGGCGGCCACGACCGCCCTC
>PKXH01000024.1 GCA_003133405.1 Acidimicrobiaceae bacterium
CTTCGCGCGAGGGGGCGAGGCACGATGCTGCAACACCTCGCAGTGCCACGCCAAGAGGGTCAACGCGGGCGCGGCGAGCTAGACCTCGCCGTGGACCAGGCGTCGGCGGCGCCCTCACTCGAGCGACTGGCCGTCAGTGCCGGCACTTCCCTGCTCGGGGTGTTCGTCATCTTTTGGGCCGCCGGATGGCTTCCGCTCGTCGTGACGCTCACGTTGCTCGCGATCGCGGCGCCGTTGTATCAACGAGCGGGTCAACGCAGCCAAGCCATGGCAATGGAGTACCAGGCCCGTCGTGCGCTCCTTGAGGTCCGACAACTCGAGGTCTTACAACACGCGCCGGAGCTGCGCGCCCTGGGTGCCGTGACTTACGGTGCCAACGAGATTGGTGCCATTTCCGACAGTGAGCACGTCTTATCGCTTCGGGCCGTACGGGTCGCGCTGGCGTCCTCGCTGGTGACCGAGTTTCTCAGCGGTGTGAGCATCGGCCTGGTGGCGATGATCGTCGGCTTTGGCCTTTTGGACGGACGCATCACTCTCGTTCGGGCCCTCACTGCTGTGCTCGTCACCGGCGAAATGTTCACCCAAGTGCGCCACTACGGCGTCGAGTTCCACCGTCGTGACGACGCGCAACGCGCGCGCGCAATCCTCGACGGCCCCGTCAACCTGCCCTCACCATCGTCCCCGGACGACCTCCTGGTAGCCCGCGGACTCGTGACCGAAGCCAACTCGGGCGTCATCAATCTGGTCGTGCGTGCCGGGGATCGCGTCGTCATCACTGGACCCTCGGGCGTGGGTAAGACCACGCTGCTCCAGACGCTGCTGGGTTGGCGCATCCCCGAAAGCGGCACCGCGACGCGAACCGAATTGCCTATTGGCTTCGTCAGTGTGGAGAGCGCCGTGCTCTCTGGATCGTTACGCGACAATGTGACACTTGGTGTTGGCCACGACGACGCACTCGTCGCGGCGCGACTTCGATCATTGGGTCTAAACGGCGCACGCTTTAGCGATCTCGACGTGGAACTCTTGGCGGATGGACGAGGTCTGAGCGCCGGCGAACGGGTGCGATTGGTGCTCGCGCGGGTGCTACTTAGCGCGCCGTCCTTAATCGTGCTCGACGACATTGCCGGCGTGCTCGACGTCGAGGCACGCGAGCACGTTCGACGCACTCTCGAGGCTCTACCCGAGGTCGCAATGCTCGAAGCCACGGTGAACACACCCCTCCTCACCGAAGAGACCGCTCGAATCGAGATGTCGCCGTGAACACCGAGATGGCCCGACTCCTGCGGTGGCTACAACGAGCGCAGCCACCACGGGGCGCCCTGTGGCGCGCCCTCGCCTCGGGCTTGGTCGCTACGGCGACGAACGTGGCGTTGATCGTGGGAGCGGTCGCCCTGCTGGTCGAAAGTGCCGCGCGGCCCGGACTGCGTGCCGTGGTGGTGGTGCTCGTGGTCATTGAACTCTTTGCCTTTCTTCGCTCGCCCCTACGCTTCACCGAGCGGCTCTCGGCCCACCGGTTGGGTTACGCCGCGGTGACCCACTGGCGCCGATGGCTCGTGCTGGTCGTAGGTCGGCTGAACTTCTCTCAATGGCGCGAGTACGCCGCGGGCGACCTACTCGAACGGGCCCTACACGATACCGACGAGCTACAAGACCTCTGGCTGCGCTTTGTCATTCCGTTCGCGGACACCGCGGCTGTCATGGTGCTCGGCGACGTCGTGATCGCCGTATTGCCTCCCCACGGACATTGGTGGGGCTGCGCGCTGGTCCTCTTGGTCGCGCAAGTACTCGGGGTCACGGGCATGGTCTGGTGCGCGAGGGACGATCTCTCCCATGACCGACGCCTACGAGCCGCTCGCGGCCACTACCGAGCTCAGCTCGTCGAACTCGGTGCCGTCACACCCGAACTCGTCCTGCTGCACCGCGAAGGACTGGCGCAACAACGCGCCTCGGCGTCCATCAACACACTCGAGGGCGCCGAGTCGTCGCTCCATCGTCAGCGTCGAAGGTCCAACGTACTGGTCATGGTGGCGACGTTGCTGGCCCTGGCAGGCGTCGCGTTGCACCCCACCACGTCGCCGGTGTGGCTCGTCGTCGCGGCCGTCATCGGACTCTCGACGTTTGACGCGCTCAACACGATTCGCACGGCGCTGCACTCGGCTGTCGAAGTGAGCGGCGGCGGCGAACGACTCGAAGCGCTCGATACGTCGCCGCGCGAAGGATCACGGACCTGGCCCGCCGACTCGACGGTTGAGCTCGACGGGGTCACACTGTTCGAAGACGATCGCCCACTGGTGCGAGACGCATCGCTCACGTGGGCGCCGGGCTCGCACGTCGCGTTGATCGGCGAATCTGGCGTGGGTAAGTCCACGTTGTTACGCGCGTTGGCGGCGCTCGACGACGTCACGAGCGGGACGATCAGCATCGGAGGAGTACCACTTCGAGAGTTGAGTGAGCCGGAACTTCGCCAACACGTGGCCTACGTGATGAGTGAGCCCGGCTTCACGCGCGGTTACGCCGTCGACGTGGTGGCACTTGGTCGAGCGGGTACGAGAGATCCTCACGCCGACCTCGCCGCACTCGGACTCCAGAGTGAACGTTCGACACGCTTTGACGAGCTCTCCCGCGGCGAGCGGGTGCGCGTCGCTGTCGCGCGGGCCTTGGTAACCCGACCCGAGATCTACCTCCTTGATGAACCGACGGCCGGACTCGGGAGCGAGGAGACGGCGCGCGTGCTGGGCCTGCTCAAGGCGACCAACGGAACGGTGGTGATCGCGACCCACGACCCGGACGTGATCGCGTGGTGCGACGTGGTGGTTGAATTGCGAGACGACGGCCGTCTACGAGTCAACCGTTGAGGTTGAACATCGCCGACGGCTGGTAGCGCTCGCCGGCCACCGCCGAACGCGGCACGGCGGCTTCCAGCGCAGCGACGTCGGCCGCGCTCAAAACGAGGTCGCTCGCGGCGATATTCTCGCGCAGCCACTTGCGGCGCTTGGTGCCGGGAATCGCCACCACGTCGGCGCCCCGCGAGAGCACCCAGGCCAGGGCCAGTTGGGCCACCGTCGCCTTGCGCTCCTCGGCGAGGCGTTCGAGGTTTCTCACCAAGGTCAAATTCGTCTCGAGCGCCTCACCGTTGAATCGTGGTTGGTGGTTTCGATAATCCCCCTTAGCGACCCCGAGGTTGGCGGATTCATTGGTGAGAAAGCCCCGTCCGAGCGGGCTGTAGGCCACGAAACCGATGCCCAGGCGCCGACAGGTCGCCAACACACCGTCCTCGGGTTCGCGGGTCCACAAGGAGTACTCACTTTGCAGCGCCGTCACCGGATGGACCGAGTGAGCCCTTTCAATCGTCGCGGACGACGCCTCGGAAATGCCCAAGTAGCGAACCTTGCCCGCCTCAACGAGGGCCTTCATCGCGCCCCAGGTCTCTTCGACCGGCACGGTGCGGTCGACCCGGTGCTGATAGTAGAGATCAATGACCTCGACGCCGAGTCGCTCGAGCGACGCCTCGCACGCCGCCGCGACGTACTCGGGGGTGCCGTTGACGCGAAGGTAAGAACCGTCGTTACCTCGTTCATTACCGAACTTCGTGGCGAGCACAACCTCGTCACGTCGACCCTTGACGGCCCGTCCCACCAGACGCTCATTGGTGAAGGGGCCGTACATGTCGGCCGTGTCGAGAAGGTCAACGCCACTGTCGAGGGCTTCGTGAATGGTGGCCACGGACTCGTCGTCGTCACCCACGCCGTAGAACTCGCTCATGCCCATGCAGCCGAGTCCTTCGGCGGAAACGCTCAAACCTTGACCTAATACGCGACGCTGCATTGCCTCTCCCTCATGTGAAATTGCTCACAAAACCCTGATTAGACCCATTTACTCTCACAGTAGCCCCACGCCAAGAACTAATTTCGTGGCTATTGGCTGGGGGGGCCAAACATCGAGCGCCCGCCTGTTCTGACCTCAGAGCAGGCGGGCTCGTTGTTTCCCGCGCACCTAGAGCGGGCTTTAGGGTAAGCACGTGTCTTTCTCATCAGCGCCCACCACCGAGAATTCGCCGACGCGCCCGCTCCTGCGCGGATGGCTCCACGTTGCCGGAGCGCTCATACTGCCGTGCTTCTCTCCAATCTTGTTGGTGCGCGCCCAGACCTGGGCTCAAACGGGCTGGGTGCTCTGTTACCTGGTGGGCGTCGAGTCGATGTTGATCACGAGCGCGCTCTTTCACCGGGTGCGCTGGTCACCCGCGCACCGGCGTGTCCTCAAGCGCGCCGACCACTCGGCCATCTTTCTTGCGATCGCCGGTAGCTACCTCGCCATCGCTGGGCTGACGATGCACGGCCGGATCCGTCTCGTTCTCCTCCTCGTGGTCGCCGGGGGCGCCGGCGTGGGTGTCGCCATTCGCCAGCTCGCCATCGATACGCCCAAATGGGCGAACACCTTGCCCTACCTCGTGGTCGGGTGGGCCGCGGTGGCCGTATTGCCTCAGATCTATCGAGGCGGCGGGGCGACGTGCTTCCTGCTCGTCGTGGCGGGCGGACTCGCCTACACCTTGGGGGCGTTGGCCTACGCCCTCAAATGGCCCCGTCTGGCTCCACGTGTCTTTGGCTACCACGAACTCTTTCACGCGGGCACGCTGCTCGGGGCGGGGTTGCACTTTTGGGCCCTGGGCGTGGCGCTGCACTGACTAGTCCAGCGCGGGCACCATGTTGAAGCGCACCAATGTCGGCGTGGACTCGCGCGCGCCGATCACCGTGATCGAGCCATTGTCCAGTCGTGTTCGCCACGCCACCGAGCCCGGCACGCCGAGCGCCCACACGGCGGCGGACTTGATCGGCGAGACGTGACTAACGATGGCCAAATGGTGCTTGCCCGAGTGCAACAGCGTCGCCGCGTCGTCCAACAGGCCGTCGAGTTCGGCGTGGACGCGCAGGTCGACCGACGCGAGGGACTCTCCGCCGCCGAGCGCGACGTCGTGGTCGTGCTCGAACGCCCGCCACTGTTCCCCGGTAATCACGCTCAAGGGTTGACCGTCGAGCGAGCCATAGCTGACCTCAATGAACGACTCCTTCACGACCGGTTCGAGGTCGGGCATCGCCAAGGCGGCCGTCGCGCGGGCGCGCCGCAGCGGCGAGACCCACACCTCGAGCACGTCGGCGAGGTAGGGCGCCAGGGCGCGAGCCTGGCGCTCGCCGAGTTCGGTCAGCTCGGCGTCACTGTGTCCAACGAGCAGCCGCTGCGCGTTCGTGGTGGTCTGACCGTGTCGAATGAAGATGATCATGGCAAGAAGAGACGACCACACTCCGGACAGTCCATGAAGACACCGATCGGTTGGGCCTTCCAACGATCAATGTCGAGCGGTGAGAGCGCGAGACGACATCCGTCGCAGTGACCTTCGATGACCTGGGCCGCCCCCGAGGTTCCCGCGTGCGCCATCGACACGTCGTAACGAGACAAGAGCTCGATCGGCAGCGCCGCGGCGCGCTCATCGCGAGCGCGTCGTAACGACACGAGCTCGTCACCCAGCGACGCCTGCAACTGGGCAATGATGTCCAGAAGCTCGCGGCGTCGAACAGCGCCGGGCAGCGCGCGCGATCTCAGCGACGCGATCTCGGCTTCGCGGGGATCGACGGCGAGGAGTAGCTCGAGTTCGCGGTCTTCACTCTCACCCAACAGCATCCGCACGTGGGAGAGCTCCTTTTGCAGGGCGTTAAGTTCCCGGGCGTTGGCCGTCGACGCCGCGAGCGTTGCGTCGAGATCGTTCGCCCGTTTCTTCAACCGCGACGACTCGCGGGCGGCGTCGTCGTACGCACTCTTGAGGGGTCCCGCAACGGCTTCCACCTCGAGGAGACTCCTTTGGATCCCGCGCAGCTCGCCTTCGAGTTTGGCGAGTTCTTCACTCTCAGGGAGGTGGGTGCGCTGGGCACTCACTCGCTCTATCCAGCGATCGGCCTCCATCAAGGCGCGAAGGTCGTCAGTCTCGCTCACGTGCTCAGTCTGTCACCCCAAGGGATTCGAGCGACTCGGCCAACTTTCGCAACGCCGGCGCGAGCGTCGGCTCCGCGCGCTGCGGAGCGATTGAGAAGTCAAACCAAAAAACTTCGGGGCTTTCGCCTTCGGGTGGGCGGGGATCCTGCGCTTCGCCGAGGAGTACGTAGCGAAGGTCGTAGTGCGTATGACCCTTCGGCCCGGGATGAACGTCCACGTGAAAGAGCTCGACGGGATCGAGGTGACGCACGGCTAGACCCGTCTCTTCAGTACTTTCGCGCA
Source organism: Acidimicrobiaceae bacterium (assembly GCA_003133405.1). Lineage (GTDB taxonomy): Bacteria > Actinomycetota > Acidimicrobiia > Acidimicrobiales > RAAP-2 > RAAP-2. The sequence goes on from PKXH01000024.1 coordinate 6,265, forward strand.
CGCACGCCGCTTCGGGCGTCTCGCCACGGTCGACGTGACCCCCTGGTTGGACCCAGATGCCCAAACGGCGGTGCCGGTGCAAGATCACGCCGCGCGAGGAGACCACGAACGCCGAGGCGGTGACGTGATGATCGTGCTCGCTTTCGGAGAAAGGATCACCGGGCCAGGCCAAACGCTCCAGCGTCATCTCAATCGAGACCTCTTCTCGAGCGTCCACTGGTGCGATTCGTAGGATCCGTTGGCGCAGATCCGCGATCGTCACTGTTCGTCCAAGAGCCTTTGCACCGAGGGCGGAATCTCGACATCCCCGCTCGACATGGCGCCGTTGGCGTCGGGCCACGGCGCCTCGAAGACGAGTCGGNNCGGTGCCGGCCCAGATCGGCAGTGCCAGATCCGCGTCATCATCGTCGGTCGGTCCCGAGGAGACCTTCGCTGACGCTTCATCGATGGCGACGGCGACGACCATGGTGAGGCGGACCTCTTGGCTACTTATGGGACGCACTTCGCCAGCCCGTCCGGGCAGGATTCGATCGATGAAGAGGTTGAGCACTCTCAACTTTTCGCTCTCGTCGACGACTTCTCGTGCGCTGCCCACCACGACGACGGAGCGGAACGCAACCGAGGAGTGAAAACCACTTCGAGCGAGTCGTAGTCCCTCAAAGAGCGTGGCCGTGACGAAGGCTTCACCTTCGCGAAGAATCGCCTTCATGACTTCATTCGAAGGGCTGCCGTGAAGAAAGACCGTTCGGCCTTCTCGCGCGTGCAACGTTGGCAACGCGACCGGGCGGCCCCCCACGAGCGCGGCGACGTGACAGNNCACGCGACGAACCCGAGTTCGCGCTCCGGGACCGAGCGCGCCGGCACTCACGAACGAATCTCACCGCTGAAGAATGTGCGCGCGAGCCCCGCCACTTCAACGTTGTGCTCGAAGAGTCTCGCGTACATCACACCACCACGCGCGCTCGCCTGTCGCACCGTCACCGTCGGCGAACCGACCTTTTCCATCCACCACGGCGAGATCGAGCACAGGGCGCTGCCGGTGACGTGATCCTCGGCCACGCCCAGGCGTGGCGCGAAGACCCGGATCGACACGTCCGCGTCCGGTCCCCCGTAACACGCCGCGATCACGATCGAGCTGGGCACGAGAAAGAGACTCATCGGATCGANNGGCCTGGTAGATCTCGTGCACCTCGCCCAACGTGTCGTTGAGCACCGCGGGTTCGAGCGGTTCGAGGTAGGCCCGGGGCAAGTCAATACCCAGAAGTCCTTGGCCCAGTCCTCGGCCCGAGAGCACGCCCGACCTCGTCGCAAAGTAGAACTCGCCGCGCGGCACGCCCAGTTCGTTTAACAAAACGTGCAGCGTCGCCAACGTCGCATGCCCGCAGAGGTCCACCTCAATCGTTGGCGTGAACCAGCGGAGCGTCCACTGGTCGCCGACTCGTCGCACGAACGCCGTCTCGGAAACTCCCATCTCGAAGGCGATGTGTTGGAGTTGTTCATCGGCCAGCGGGTGCTCGAGGAAGACCACCGCCGCGGGGTTCCCCCGGTCGGTATCGCCGATGAATGCGTCTACCCACCACAGTCGATGCCCGAAGGTCACGTCGACGGATTCCACCTCTAGAGACTGCCACACGGACCATCGTGCCTCGGTAAGGTTGAACAGTGCGTGTCGCGACGTTTAACCTTCACGCCGGTGTCGACGGATGGGGTCGACCCACTCGAGCGCTCGACGTCATCAAAGAACTCGACGCCGACGTATTGATACTTCCGGAACTCTGGCGCGCGGACGAAGGACCCGACTTCTATGAGGATCTGCGAGCCAGCCTGCACGTCGAAGGGGCCTTCGCCGCGCTGGCCAAGGGTGAACGGGTGACGTCGGGCCACGGCGGGCCCACCTGGCAGCCTCGCCTGGCCCATTTCTTTGGCGAACGGGGCCTCTACTTCAAGGAACACCGTTCGCTCACCAAAACCCAGTCCTCAGATCGTGCGCGCCTCGAACACGTCGAGAAGGGCACGTGGGGACTTGGCCTCTTGACCCGACTCGACGTCGAGGATGTGCGAGTCGTCTCGCTCGGGCGACTACCGCGCGAAAAGGTGCAGCGGGCACTGGTCGTCGCTCAGCTGCGTGACGCCGGTCGCTCGTTCTACGTTCTCGCCATTCACGGCGCGCATCTCAGCCACGGTTCGTTTCGCCAATATCGACGCGTGAGTGCGTACGTCAAGACCCTCGATCCGACGCGCCCCGTGCTCTTTGGCGGCGACTTCAACTGCTGGCGTCCGCTGCTGCGCGTGCTGTTGCCGGGCTGGCACTCGCTCGCCCGGGGTCGTACGTGGCCCGGGCCGCATCCTCACTCTCAGATTGACCATATTTTAGGACGCGGCCCTTGGGTGTCGCTGAAGAGTTTCACGCGCGATGGCGGCAGTGATCACCTGGCGCTGGTCGCCGACCTCGAACTTCGCTAGGTCAGTTCCATCTTCGAGCTTTCGGGCAGACGTCCCAGCAACAACAGCAATGGCAGCAAGGGCAGGAATGTGACTAGCGCCGGAATGCGCAACGAACCGGCGCCGGTCACGTGCACCGAGTCGCCGATCAAGCCAAAGATCAAGAGCCCGACCATCGCGCCCAGCACACCGGCCACCACGATCCATCCCGCCGCGGTGGCACGAAACGAGTGCGCGAAGAGCTCGGTACTCAGCGCCACGATCGCCGGTGCCAACAGTCCCCCGGCCATGACGCCACTCATGTAACCGATGACGAACGCCGTCTTTCCTCCGCCATAGGCGAGCGAGGCGGTGGCCGCGGTGGTGAGGGTACCCGCGACCACCGTCCAACGCCGTCCCACCACCGTGGCCAAGTAACGACTGAGCAGAAGTCCCGCGAGACCCGTGACGGCGCTGAGCGCCACCACGCTGGCCACGACCGGAGGGCTGATCTTCAATATGCCTTCGCCGTAAACGAACGTGAAGCCGCTCGCCGGACCCGAGATCACCCCTATTACAAAGACAATGGTCCCGACAATGGCGACCCGTCCGCGTCCGCCTCGGGGCACGGCGCCCAAACGAGCCATCGGGGCCGCGGCGCCATGAAACGTCGGCTCGGGCACCTGACGCAGAATCGGCCGGAGGAAGAAGATCGGCAGAAGGGCCAACGCGAAGAGCCAACGAAAGGAGTCGGAACCACGGATGACGCCGTGCAGTATCGCCGCCGTGCCCGCGCCGATGCCGGCGCCGGCCGAGATGATGACGAGACGGTGAATACGTCGACTCGTTCTGGTGAGTTCTACGGTGATCACTTGGATCATCGCCGAGGTGGTGGACAACAGCGGTCGCGCCAGAGCGAAGCACAGAACGAAGAACCAGTACGAGGGACTAAGTGACGCGCAGGCCGTGATGACCAAACCCAGCAGCAACGTGCGTCGAAGCACCGTGGTGCGGCCCCACCGATCGGCCAGTGAGGCGAGGGGCAACGCACCGAGTGAGGCGAGGCGGAGCACGGCGAGTCCGATGCCCAGGACCGAGCCCGAGAGTCCGACCACACTCTGGAGCGATTGACTCGACGTGTGATGTCCAAAGTGGTGCGCCACGTCGTCGAGGGACGCCACGGCGCCAAACTGGGCGAACCCAGCGACTAGGGCGATGACGAACAGCGCAATCAAGAAGTGTGGCCAAGAACGACGCGGGCGAGCCTCAAGCGACGCGTCAGCCAAGCCGCACGCTTTCGTCCACTTCCACGAGGGTCTTTCCGTGATTGCCGCCACTGAACAACAAGTTGAGGGCCTCGGGCGCCTTCTCAAGTCCGTGCACGACGTGCTCTTGGTGGCGGAGTTGGCCGGCGAGCACCATGGCGGCCAAGACGGTCTGGGCTTCGACGAATCGATTGGCGTAGTCCGAGACGATGAAGCCCTCCATCCGGCCCCGGCGCACGATCAACATCGAGGTGTTCTCGATCCCGCGTCGCGCCCCGGTAGCGTTGTACTGAGAGATCGCCCCGCAGAGCACCACGCGAGCGTGCATCGCGACGTTGGTGAGCACGACGTCGAGGATCTCGCCACCGACGTTGTCAAAGTAGAGGTCCACGCCCTGTGGACACGATTCGGTTAGTTGTTGGCGCAGTCCCCCTTGGCGGTAGTCCAAGCATTCGTCGAAGCCGTACTTCTCCACGACCTCGGCGCACTTCTCGGGTCCGCCCGCGATGCCGACCACTTTGGCGGCGCCGCGGGCCTTGGCGATCTGGCCGACGACGGATCCGGTGGCGCCCGCGGCACCCGAGACCACGACCACGTCGCCCTCTTTCATCTGTCCCACGTCAGTGAGTCCAAAGAACGCCGTGATGCCCGTCACGCCTAACACGTTCATGACCGTGGCGAGATCCAAGCCCAGTCCCTGGGGCACGACCGAGAACCGGCGGTCGTCGGTGGCGAGCACCCACTCTTGCCAATCGGTCATGCCAAAGACGACCTCACCGACGTGGTAACGCTCGCTGCGCGACTCCACCACGACTCCGGTGCCACTGCCGCGAACGACGTCGCCGAGTCCAATCGGGGGAAGATAGCCCGGCGCGTCGTCCATCCAGGTGCGGATCGTCGGATCGATGGACAACATCGCGACTTTGATGAGGGCTTCTCCCTCGCCACAGACCGGCCGCGGCGAGCTCACCAGCGACGTCGTCGAACTATCCACCTGGCCCACCGGGCGCCGCACGAGCACGATCTGTCGATTGTCCATCTGGTCTCCTCGGAAGTAGCGGGCACCCTAGATACTGTCACCGCCGCAACGCGAGAGCTGATTTGTTAGAAAGGAGAGCGAGCCCGAGAGGTGACCATGGCCCGTCAACGCAGTCTTCGTTCACAGCTCTACCGCGACGCGCGCCTGCTGGGCAACGTCCAGGCGGCGTCGCACGGACCGGGCGCCTACGCCCAGCGGTACGCACGGCGCAGGGTCTACTCGCGCACCAACTCCTTCACCCACTCCATCCTTCGATCAATCTCGCTCAGTAAGTGAACGGCGCCGCTCGCCCGAGCCCGGTTGGGCGCGGGCACCGTGCGGGGATAGCGGACTCGACACCACGAAGTACATTCTTCCCATGGACTACGTCGCACTCGGTACCACCGGCCTGAAGGTTTCACGAATCTGTCTCGGTTGCATGAGCTACGGCGAGCCTGCTCGCGGGAACCAGCAGTGGACGATCGGCCCCGAGGAGGCCGCTGCGTTCTTCCGCCAGGCCCTCGACGCGGGCATCAACTTCTTTGACACCGCCAACGTCTACTCCGCGGGGAGCAGCGAGGAGGTCACCGGGCGCACCCTGTTATCGATGGCGCCGCGCGACGAGTTGGTCATCGCCACCAAAGTGAACGGACGAATGAACCCCGGGGCAAACGGCCAGGGCCTCTCGCGCAAAGCCATCATGGCCGAGATCGACCACAGTCTCACTCGCCTCGGTACCGATTACGTCGACCTGTACCAGATCCACCGCTGGGACTACGACACGCCCATCGAAGAGACGCTCGAGGCCCTGCACGACGTCGTCAAAGCCGGCAAGGCCCGTTACCTCGGCGCGTCGTCGATGTACGCCTGGCAGTTCGCCCAGGCGCTCTACACCGCCGACCTCAATGGCTGGACCCGGTTCGTGAGCATGCAG
>PKXH01000048.1 GCA_003133405.1 Acidimicrobiaceae bacterium
TGCGCGCCAAGGGACGTCGGGCCCGCTGGTCGATGAAGTATTCGGTGTCGAAGGTCGCGAGCACTTCGGTGGGAATCGTTTCGAGCAGTGTGGCCACGGCCGTGTTCGCCGCGATCCCGGCGTCGATCCAACCTTCGAGGCCCACGATGAGCACGGGCTCGTTCAAATCGGGGTCGGCGAGAAAGATGATCCGGTCGTAGATCTCCTCGTCCATCAGCCCTCCAACGTCCGCTTGGCCGTTTCGGCGAGCATCGCGATGTGGGCCGGGTACTGGTCGACGCTGCCCTGGTCGCCCCCGGCCGCGCCGGCGCGATATCTCGCGAACACCCCTTGGAGAATGCAGGCCAACTTCCAGTATCCGAAGGCTTGGTAGTAGCTGACGTCGCTCACGTCGAGTGTGGAGTGACTGGCGTAGGCCTTTAGGACCTCGTCACGGGTCGCGAACCCCGGCGCGGTCGTGGGCGCCGCGCCGAGCAAGGCGACCGTCGGGTCCTGGGGCTCGGCCCAGTAGCAGAGCAGCACCCCCACGTCGGCCATCGGATCGCCGAGCGTGCAGATCTCCCAGTCAAGGATGGCGCGCACGTGGCCCGAGGCGTCGAGCACGGTGTTGTCGAGGCGGTAGTCGCCGTGCACGACGGCGACGCGCTGCTGGATGGGAATTGACCGGGCCAGTTCGTCGCCGACCTCTTCGACGAGGGTGTCGTGGTCGACGCCTTCGACTCTCATCTGGTCGAACTGGCCCCGCCAGCGGCGTAGCTGGCGTTCGATGTAGCCATCGTGGCGCGCGAGCGCGCCCAGACCGGCCTCATCGACGTCAACGTCGTGCAGTTGGGCCAACGTCGTGGCCAGATGGTCACCAATCTGCGAGCGCACCGCCACGTCAAAGGCCGCCTCGGCCTGGTCGCGATCGCGCAGAATCGCGCCCTCCACGAACTCCATCACGTAAAAGGGCCGTTCGTTGACCGCTTCGTCGGTACAGAGCCCGAGCGGCTTTGCGACCGGGATGCCGAGGGGGTAGAGCGCGCCAATGATCGTGTGTTCGCGCACCATGTCGTGGGCCGTGGGCAAGACGTGACTGATCGGCGGGCGGCGCAGGGCGTAGGTGTGCCCGCCCGCGTCGGTGACACGAAAGGTCAGGTTGGACCGGCCGCCGGCGATGAGTTCATACTCGAGTGGCGCCACCGATCCGAGGTGGCGAACCATCCACGCCGTGACTTTTTCACCGTCGATTCCGGTCACCTTCCCCATAGTCGCCGAGGCTAACAGCGTGGCGTGACCCCTTCGATTCAGGACCTCGACCGTTAGGCTGAGCGGCGTGAACGATGTCACCGACGCCACTTTTTCTACCGCAGTGATCGAACGCTCGAAGAGCGTGCCCGTCGTGGTGGACCTCTGGGCCGAGTGGTGCGGCCCGTGCAAGACGCTCGGACCAATTCTAGAAAAGGTCATCGCGGAAACTGCCGGCGCGGTCGAGCTGGCCAAGGTCGACGTCGACACGAATCCCGAGATCGCCCAAGCCTTCAACGTGCAGTCGATTCCCGCCGTCTTCGCTCTACGAGACGGGAAGATCGTCGACACATTCGTGGGCGCGCTGCCCGAAAGCGCGGTACGCGAGTTCGTCGGACGACTCGCCCCGGGCGCGTCGGCTCTCGATCAGCTTCTCGACGCGGGTGACGAGGCCTCACTACGCGCGGCGCTCGAACTCGACGCCAAAAACGTCGACGCGGCCGTGGCGCTGGGTGATTTACTGCTGCAGTCCGATCGACTCGACGAGGCGGAGGCGGTACTCGAGCCGTTCGCCCACGTGCTCAAGGCCAAGACCGTCCTGGCCCGGATACGTCTGCAGCGAAGTGGCGTGCGCCTCGACGGGGACCTCGACTTGACACTTGAGCATTTGCTCGAGCAGTCCTCGAGTAACGAGGAGGCGAGGAGTCATCTGCTCGAAGTGCTCGACGCGCTCGGCCCCGAGGACGCGCGCTACGTGTCGTTTCGTCGCCGGCTCGCGAGTTCGCTCTACTAGTGCCGATCTTCTGGCCGGAACGGCCATTGGTGATGGCCCTGGGGACCCAACGCGTCGACGTGACGACTCGCGCCCTCGTTATGGGCATCTTGAATCGCACGAAGGACTCCTTTTACGGTCCGGCCGCTACCTACGATCTCGACGCTTTCTTTCAGCGCGCCGAGCGACTCGTTGACGAGGGGGCTGACCTACTCGACGTCGGGGGCGTAAAGGCCGGACCGGGTGACGAGGTGAGCGAAGCCGAAGAGCTCGATCGAGTGGTCCCCGTGATCGAGGAGCTGACTAAACGATTTGACGTGCCCGTCAGCGTCGACACCTGGCGCGCGTCGGTGGCGCGGGCCGGTTTCGCGGCCGGGGCGGTGGTCGGCAATGACATCAGCGGTTTCGCTGATCCTGAGTATCTCAAAGTCGCGGCGAACGCCCACGCGACCGTGGTGGCGACGCACATTCGACTGCGCCCGCGCGTGGCGGATCCGACACCCACCTACGACGACGTGACCAAGAGTGTCACCGAGTTTCTTCTCGAACGGCGTCGCTGGGCGCGCGAGGCCGGACTGAGTGAGGAGCAGATCGTGCTCGACGCTGGCTTGGACCTCGGCAAGACGTCCGCGCAGTCGTTGCGACTCCTGCGCGACACGAACGCGTTGGCGGCGCTCGGCTCGCCACTCCTGCTCTCGGCGTCGAACAAGACTTTTCTCGGGGCGATCTTCGATTTAGAGGTCGACCAGCGTCGCGAGGCTTCCCTGGCGGCCACGGCGATCGGCATCGCACTGGGTTGTCGTATCGTTCGGGTGCATGACGTCGCCGGCGCGGTTCGAGTTCGTGACACGCTGGCAAGCGTGGCCGAGGCGAGATGAGTAGCTCGAGCGTCTGTGTCGTGGGTAGTGACGCGACGATGGTCTACGACGCGGTGCACAACGTCGTGGCCGGTGTTCTCGGGGACCTCGATCCCTCCTTCGCACTCCAGGACTTCACCGCGAGGGACGTCACCCAGAGCAGTGGCGAGCCTACGTTGCCCAGAGTCATGGAAGCGCTGAACACGCCACCCTTGTTGGTGGAGCGTCGCGTCGTGGTCGTGCGCGACGCGCAGCTCCTGGTCGCCGAGGAAGTGGCCCAACTCACTGAGTGGATGTCCGCCCCGGCGCCCCAGACGGTTCTGATCGTGGCGCTGGTCGGCACGAAAGCCAATCGACTCGTGAAGGCCGCGAGTGAAGTCGTTGACGTCAACGTCGGCTCGCGCGTCTCGGACCGGGTGACGTTCGTGATGTCCAAGATGGATGAGTACGGCGTCGTGATTGATCACGCCACGGCCCAGCGCGTGGCCGAGCAGGTGGGCGACGACGTGGCNNCCTCGAGCCCTACCTCGGCGACGCCGGCGACGTGCCGGTGTGGGACTTGACCGACGCCCTCGACGCGGGCGACGTCACCAAGGCCATCGTCGTGGCTCGACGGATGCTCGAATCGAGGCGGCGAGCGGGTCTGCAGATCGTGGCCATGGTCCAACGCCACTACATAAACATGGCGCGCCTCGAGGGCAGTGCGGTACGCACGAAGGAAGAGGCCGCGGCGCTGCTCGGCATTAACGCCTTTCCGGCCGGCAAGGCGTTGCAGTTGGGCCAGCGCCTGGGCGCGGAACGCCTCACCACCGCGGTGCACTGGATCACCGAGGCGGACCTGGCCCTCAAGGGTGGCGTCAGTTTCGGTGGGAAGGATCTAGAGAGCGACCTCGACGTCACGGAGTTGACGGTGATTGAGATACTGGTGGCTCGCCTCGCGCGACTCTCGCACGGGGCGCGTCGCCGCTGAGATAGTCGGGTTTAGAGCTCTTCGCGCAGGGCGTTGATTCGCTTCATGAGGCCACT
>PKXH01000088.1 GCA_003133405.1 Acidimicrobiaceae bacterium
ACGACCAGGCGCTGCTCGGCTTTTCGATCGACCTGATCCCCAGGTTCACCCTGTGGCTCGGACTCTTCATGGTCATCATCTTGACGGCCGGCACGGCCTTTGTCATGTGGCTCGCCGAACTCATCACCCAGCGCGGCATCGGCCAGGGGATGAGTCTGCTGATCTTCGCCAACGTCGTCTCGGGCCTGCCCTCGGGCGGCAAGGCGGTGTGGCAGCAAGGCGGACCCTTTAAGTTCCTGGTCATCCTCGTGGTCTCGCTCGCGCTGTTGGTCTTCATCGTCTTCATGGACAATGGCCAACGCCGCATTCCGGTGACCTTCGCCCGACGGGTGGTCGGGCGACGTGAGATGGGGGGCAACTCCACCTACATACCCCTAAAGGTCAATCAGTCCGGCGTGATCCCGATCATCTTCGCCTCGTCGGTGCTCTACATCCCGGTGCTGATGTCGAACATCGTGCCCTGGGCGAGCTTTCAGCACTTCGTCACCACGTCCCTGACCCCGACGAACTTCTTCTACATCGCCGGGGACTTTCTTTTGATCGTGGCCTTCACCTTCTTCTACGTGTACATCGCCTTCGAACCCCATCAACAGGCCGAGATGTTGCGCCAACAGGGGGGCTTCGTGCCCGGCATCCGACCCGGACTGCCCACCGAGAAGTACTTCGCGCGCATGCTCTCACGCCTCACCGTGGTGGGGGCCCTCTTCCTGGCCTCGGTGGCGGTGACCCCGAGCATCTTGATGGCGCTGTGGAGCATCAACCGCTTCCCGTACTACGGCACCACCTTGCTGATCGCGGTGGGCGTCTCGCTCGAAACGATGCGCCAGATCGACAGCCAACTCATGATGCGCAACTACGAAGGCTTCTTGAAGCACTAGTCATGACCGCGCGGCTCAATCTCGTCGTCCTCGGCAAACAGGGCGCCGGCAAGGGAACTCAGAGCCAGCGCCTCGCCGAACGCCACGCACTCGCGCACGTCTCGACCGGGGACATCTTGCGTGCCGCCATCCAGGCCGGCACGCCGCTCGGGCGAGAGGTCAAGTCCGTGCTCGATTCGGGACAACTTGTGACCGACGACTTAGTGAACAAGCTGGTCGAGGAGCGCCTGAAGGAACCCGACGCCGCGCAGGGGTGCGTGCTGGACGGCTTTCCGCGCACCATCGGCCAGGCCGACGCGCTCGAGCAGATCTTGGGCAGTGACGGGGTCAAACTCTGCATCAACATTGACCTACCGAATGAGTTGGTCCTTACACGATTGTCGGCGCGACGGGTCTGTCAAGAGTGCGGCACGACCTACCAAGACTCCGACGTGGCGGCCATCTCGGGCACGTGCGAGGTCTGCGGCGGCGACGTGGTGCAACGCAGTGACGACCGGCCCGAGGCGATCACGCAGCGACTGGAGGCCTTTGAACGCGACACCGTGCCGCTGTTGAGTTTCTACGAGTCGCGTGGACTGCTGGTCACCGTCAACGGCGATCAGAGTATCGAAGAGGTGTCGGTGGCGATCGAAGTGGTGTTGCACGCCAAGGCCCTCACGTGATCCGCTCGAAGGACGAACTCGACAAGATGCGCAAGGCCGGCAAGGTCACGGCCGAGATGCTCGANNGTGCTCACCAAGCGCGGCGCGCGCTCGAACTTCCTCAACTACCACGGTTTCCCCGCCGTCATCTGCGCGAGCCCGAACGATATGGTCGTGCACGGCATCCCCGGAACTTACGTCCTACGAGAAGGCGACGTTATCTCGATCGACGCCGGCGCGATCGTCGAGGGATATCACGGCGACGCCGCGTTCACCGCGGGCGTCGGCGAGATCACGAAGAACGCGAAGAAACTCTTAGAGGTGACCGAGCGTTCTCTCTGGGCGGGGATCGATCACCTGGTGGTCGGGGGCCGACTGCACGAGGTCGGGCGCGCGGTTCAGCGCGTCGCCGAAGCGGCCGGCTTCTCGGTGGTGCGCGAGTACGTGGGCCACGCGATTGGCACCGAGATGCACGAGAGTCCCCAGGTGCCCAACTACTGGCCCGGCACACCCGGTCCGACGTTGAAAGCGGGCATGGTCTTCGCCGTTGAACCCATGGTCAACGTCGGCTCCTTCGAGACGTACGTGCTCGATGACGGCTGGAGCGTCATGACCGAGGACGGCAAACTCTCCGCGCACTTCGAGCACACCATCGCGGTCACTGAGAACGGTCCTGAGGTCTTTACCCTGGCCTGACGCGTTCGCTTGAGGGTGCGGACAAACGATGACCCAGGACCGAGCGCAATCGTGATGAGTTGGCGACCGCGATCGATGAGCTAGACCTCAAGATGACGCGATCTTCGGATCGGCGGACACCGTTGCCTTAGGGGTCGTTCGATTCGAACTGCGTGATCAAGCGGACATTCGCTGAAGTAGCCGGGTCGCAACTACGTGATGATTCAATGCCGCCATCTTGATGATTTCCGGCCTGAGCCACCGAACGTGACATCGCGGCATTTCGGCGTGAGAGGAACCGTGACGCGTGCTCGGTGACGACCCGCCAAACTCCACGAAAAAGTTCCTCACTTTGCGGAAACGATTGTTCTGTGGTAAATCTGCGTTGGCACCGATTTAGCGAGTCGCAGGGGAGGTTGGAGTGCAATCTGTTCTTAAGAGATGCGCCCGAAAGATCGCTTTCATCCTTCTGGGTTGGTTGATGGTACAGGGATTGTTGATCGCGGCACCCGTGGGCGCGGCGCTCCAACACGGCTCGTGGATGACGAAGCCGAATCAGGTTGTGGCGCACGGAGGTTCGCCCACTGGCACGAGTTCGATCTTTGGTGTCGTCACCGATTCCACGGGCGCTGGCGTCTCGGGCGTGTGCATCAAGGCATCATCTCCTGGATTCGGCGAAGGCAATACCGTGACCGATGCGAGCGGCAACTACACCGTTTCGGGGTTAGCGGCCGGCGGCTATCAGGTCGTCGCCGACGGGACGTGTGAGGGCACACAGACGTCGTCTTACGAAACGCAAAGGACGAGGTCGCTCGTGACCCTCGTGACCGGCGCTTCGTTCCAGGTCAACTTCAGTTTCGTGCTGGGCGGCGGGTCGATTTCGGGCCAGGTTACTGATCCGAATGGCGCGGGTGTCGCGGGGGTGTGTCTCAGCGCATACCAAGGCGGAGAAGGGGACGGCTACGGTTTCGCGTTGACCGATGCGAACGGCAACTACACCGTCTCGGCTTTGGCGCCGGGCTCTTACAGCTTCAATGTCCAACCGGGGTGCACAGGGCCGTCGCCCTACTCGTGGCAGATATTTAACCCAGAAACTGTCACGACGGACGCGACCACGACGCAAAACGCCGTGCTCTTCGTGGCGGACAATTCAATCTCCGGGCAAGTTACGAAGTCCGTCGGAGTCGGTCTCCCCAACGTGTGTATCTACGTTGGACCAGCGTCGGGAGGAGCGGGCGCGACGGGATCAACGATCACTGACGCCAACGGGAATTACACCGTCTCCGGGTTGCCCCCTGGTATGTATGACATGTATGTGGATCCGCTGTGCGACCTGCAGTTAGCGTCCCCCTTCGAGGGTCAACACCTCTCGGTGACCGTGGTGGAAGGGTCGTCGCCCACCGTCGCCAACGTGACGTTGCCCGAGGGCGGGATGGTTTCGGGCCAGGTCACCAACTCGACCGGCGCCGCGGTCCCCGGGGTGTGCGTCAACGACCAAATTGAGAATTCGACGGGATGGATTACGTCGGACGTCGCCGGTAACTACACCGTCTCGGCTTTGGCGCCCGGATCGTTCACGGAGTTTGCCGACCCCACCTGCAACGGTACGAAGTCCTCGACGTACATCTCCCAGTACCAAGTGAATGATCCGGTAGTCGTCACGAGTGAACAAACGACCACGAACGAGAACTTTGTTCTCGAACAGGGAGCCTCGACGCCGGCGCCACCCCCGTCGGGCGTGTCCGCCAGCGCGTTCGGCTCTCCGACGTCGGTCGTCACCTCGGCGCAGCTGCCCACCCTTATCGCCCTCGGTTACAATGGTGAGACTGAGACCTTGTCGGTACCGACTGACGCTCTAGGGAGCGGCACGACGGTCAGCGCGTATCCGATTACGAATCCCTCGGCGCTCGACGTCTCCTCGGTACCTGGTTCCACCTACGTCGACGGCTTTGGGATCACGTGGGACAATGGCGGTTCCACTTCTCCCGCTTCGTCTCCCATCACCCTGACAATGAGTGATCCGAGCATCGTGCCAGGTGACTCCATCTGGATAGTGACCTCGACGGGCCCGGTGCTGGTGCCGTCGAGTGACGCGGTTATAACCAACGGCTCCGCCACCGTCACGTTCACAAGTGACCCCGTCTTCTTGGTCCTGCACACTGTGCTGGCGGTGCAGTCGTCGCTCAGCGTCTCGACGTCGTCGGGTCGACTGGGCACTCCTCTCGCGTTGACGACGAGCGGGGGCTCGGGCACCGGCGCGGTGACCTATACCGTCGTGGACGGCACGGCAATGGGTTGCGAGGTTTCGGGAAGCAGATTGACCGCCTCGAGCGTGGGGACGTGCGTCGTCACCGCGACCAAGGCGTCGGACTCGAGCTACTTCGCAGGCAACTCCGCGCCCACGACGGTCACCCTGGCGCCTCGGGTCCGGCCCGCCGCCCTCTCGATGAGTTTCACCGCGGGGAGCAGCGCTGTTAGTCCTGCGGCAAAGAGATCCCTTCTGTCGCTGTCGAAGAAGCTGAGGGCCGGTGACTCAGTCGTCGTTACCGGGTACGCGAAGGATAATCCGGCGCTGGCGAAGAGTCGGGCCTCCGCCGTGGCTCGTTACCTCTTGAGCCGAGTGAGGATTCACGAAAGCCTGAAGGCCGTCACCCACGTGGCCATGAATAAGGTCACCGTGACCACGACGAAACTGTGAAATTAGTGGCCCTCTCGCGGTCTCGACCTCCCGTTAAACCGTTGATCTGAACGCCAGTCGAGGCGTCCAGCGACCCCACGGGTGACCGCAAGGCGTGGCTGCCAACCTGGCATTACGAGTTCTCGGGAAGTTCAAGAGCACGCCGGACGCCACTTTCTGATCTCCCGCTAGAATTTTTAGTGACCCCGAGGTCGAATTCGCTGGTCGAAACACCCGGAAATGGGCGCCATTTTTGCCTTTTGGAGATTTTCCGATAGAATGGTTAGCCGACCTCTGGGCTCGCCCGTGAGGTCTCTTCGTGTGGGAGTTTTGCTCCCGCGCGCCCCGTAGTACCGAAATAAGGAGAAGGAACCTGAGCAAGCCAAAGGAAGACGCGTTCACCGTAGAGGGAACCGTCGTCGAGCCACTACCCAACGCCATGTTTCGCGTGGAGCTGGAGAACGGGTACACCGTCCTCGCTCACAGTTCGGGAAAGATGCGCATGCACCGCATTCGAATCCTTCCCGGGGACAAGGTCCAAGTAGAGATCACGCCCTACGACATGACCCGTGGACGCATCACCTACCGCTACAAATGACTCAAGTTCTAGAGGATCGAGAAAGTAACCACATGAAAGTTCGCGCGAGCGTCAAGCCCATCTGTGAGAAGTGCAAGGTCATTCGCCGGGCCGGGGTTGTGCGCGTGATCTGTGGCGCGAACCCGCGCCACAAGCAGCGTCAGGGTTAGGAGCCGCGATGGCCCGCATTTCAGGCGTTGACATTCCTCGTGAGAAGCGCACCGTGATCTCGCTCACCTACATCTTTGGCGTTGGGCCGACGATCGCCCAAAAGGCCTGCGCGGCGACGGGCGTCAACGAGTCCACGCGCGTGAAGGATCTCTCCGAAGCCGAAGTCACCGCGCTTCGCACTTACATCGACCAGAACGCCACCGTCGAGGGCGACCTTCGTCGCGACGTCGCCCAAGACATTAAGCGCAAGATGGAGATCAACTCGCTCCAGGGCATCCGTCACCGCAAGGGTCTGCCCGTTCGCGGTCAGCGCACCCGCACCAACGCGCGCACCCGCAAGGGTCCCAAGCGCACGGTCGCCGGTAAGAAGAAAGTAATCAAGTAATGGCTAAGCCCACGACGGTCCGCAAGACCCGCAAGAAGGAACGCAAAAACGTGGCCTTCGGCGTCGCGCACATCAAGAGTTCGTTCAACAACACGATTGTGTCCATCACCGATCCCGAGGGCAACGTGTTGTCGTGGGCCTCGTCGGGCCAGGTCGGATTTAAGGGTTCGCGTAAGTCGACGCCCTACGCCGCGCAGTTGGCCGCGGAGAAGTGCGCGCGCGCGGCCATGGAGCACGGCGTGAAGAAGGTTGACGTCTTGGTGCGTGGTCCGGGATCGGGTCGCGAGACCGCAATTCGTTCCATCGCGGCCGCGGGCATCGAAGTCGTCGCGATCAAAGACGTGACGCCGCTGCCGCACAACGGATGCCGCCCCAAGAAGCGTCGCAGGGGTTAGAGGTCATGGCTCGTTACACCGGACCGGTCTGTCGGCTCTGTCGACGTGAGCGCACCAAGCTCTACTTAAAGGGTGAGCGCTGTTTCACCCTGAAGTGCCCCGTGGCGGAGAACTCCGATCGGCGCATCCGCGCCTTCCCGCCGGGCATGCACGGCCGCGACCGTCAACGTCAGGGTTCGGAGTATCTGACCCAGCTGCGCGAGAAGCAAAAGGCCCGTCGTATCTACGGGGTCTTGGAAAAGCAGTTTCGCAACCTCTACGAAGAGGCCAACCGTCGCCCGGGCATGACCGGTACGAACCTGTTGCAGTTCTTAGAGACGCGCCTCGACAACGTGACGTATCGCGCCGGGTGGGGCGCGTCGAGGGCCCAAGCTCGCCAACTCGTTCGCCACGGCCACGTCAGCGTCGACGGCAAGCGCGTCGACATCCCCTCGTACCGGGTACGTCCCGGCGAGGTCGTCACCTTGAAAGCCGCCACGCGCGAGAACTTCAACGTCAAGCGCAACCTTGACGTGTTGGACCGTACGGTGCCGGGCTGGCTCGAAAAAGGGGAGAACGGCTTTAGCGTCACCGTGCGCGTCGTGCCCCAACGCGAACAGATCGACGAGTCGATCCAAGAACAGCTCATCGTCGAGTTGTACTCCAAATAACTAAATCTCAGTAACGACCCCTAGGAGTCCCCATGTTGATCATCCAGCGACCCACTATCGAAGCCCTCGGCGACGAAGTCAACAATCGTCAGTCCTTTGGCATTGGCCCACTCGACCCCGGCTTTGGTCACACGCTCGGTAACTCACTGCGTCGCACGCTGCTCTCGTCGATTCCCGGCGCCGCCGCCACGCGCGTGAAGTTTGACGCCGTCTTGCACGAGTTCGGCGTTATCGAGGGAGTGAAAGAGGACGTCCAGGACATCACCTTGAACCTAAAGGACCTGTTATTGCAGGTGCACAGTGACGAGCCCGTGACGCTGCGTATGGACAAGCGCGGGGAGGGCCCGGCCCTCGCCTCGGACCTGTCGACGACGGCCGACGTGGAGATCTTGAACGGTGACTTGCACCTGGCGTACTTGACCACGGCGCGTAGCGCACTCACCTTCGAGCTCACCGTCGAGCGCGGTAAGGGCTACGTCGGCGCCGAAGGTAACAAGGGTTCTTCGACCATTGGCGTGATCCCCCTGGACGCGATCTTCTCGCCCGTTCGTCGGGTCAGCTTCGAAATCGAGCCCGTGCGCGTCGAGCAGAGTAAGGACTTCGACCGCCTCGTGATCGACATCGAGACCGACGGATCGATTTCGCCCCGCGAGGCCCTGGCCTCGGCCGGCAAGACGCTCGGCTCACTGGTCGACCTGATCGCCAGCTTCGACGAAGAGGCGCCCTCCCTGGAACTCGGCGACGTCGGCAGCGCCCAAGCCGCCGCGAGTGAACTGGACATTCGCATTGAAGAGCTCGGTCTCACCGAGCGTTCGCGCAACTGTCTCAAGCGCGCGGGCATCAACACGATTGCCCAGCTCGTCAACGCCACCGAGCGCGATCTCACCTCAATCACCAACTTCGGCGCGACGTCACTAAAGGACGTGAACGACCGTCTCGAGGAGCGCGGTCTTTCACTCAGAGTCGAGGAGTAACCATGCGCGGTACCCCAACGAAGGGCAAGCGGTTTGGCGGCAGCTCCGCCCACCAGAAGGCGATGATGGGCAACCTCGTCGCGTCCTTGATTGCCGCGGAGTCCATCGTCACCACCGAGGCCAAGGCCAAGGCGCTTCGACCGATCGTCGAAAAGGTGATCACGGCCGCGAAGAACTCGCCCGAAGGTTCGGTCCACGCCCAACGTCGCGTCGTGGCGTTCCTTCGCGACAAGGACATGACCCACAAGCTCTTCACCGAGATCGCGCCGCGCTACAGCGAGCGACCCGGCGGCTACACGCGCATCTTGAAGCTCGGGCCGCGTCAGGGCGACAACGCCCCGATGGCGCGCATTGAGTTCGTCTGATCCACTAGGCGCCACGCAGCGCTGGCGCCTGGACCTGGCCTACGACGGCGAGGCCTTCAGTGGCTTCGCCTACCAACCTCGACACGACACGGTCGTGGGGCTGCTGCGCGCGACACTCGCCAAGACGCTGGGACTCGAGCACGAGCCACTGATCGTGGGCGCGGGACGCACCGACTCGGGCGTGCACGCCTTTTGTCAAGTCGTCCACGTCGATCTGCCCCTGGTCACCAAGGTCCGCACTCTCGAAAGCGAACGATTAGCGAGATCGCTCAACAAGCAACTTCGCGGTCGGGTCCAGATTCTTCGCGCCGTACCCGTGAGCCATGATTTTCACGCCCGTTTTTCGGCGACCTGGCGCGAGTATCGGTATTTGGTCTTAGAGACCACGCCGCCCGGACTGGACTTCACGAACGCTTGGTCCTGGGCCGTGGCCGGACCACTGGATCTACGGGCGATGAATCGAGCGGCTCGCGCCACTTTGGGCACGCACGACTTTCGGGCCTTCTGTCGTCGCCCCTCGAACTCCTCGGCCGACGAGCCGCTCCTTCGAAAGGTGCTCGTGGCCCGTTGGGAACGCCTCGAGGACGAGTGGGTGATGAGCCCGCGACACTCGCCGGTGGTTCGCCTGACCATTCGCTCACAGTCGTTCTGTCACAACATGGTGCGCGCGCTGACCTCGACGATGGTGGCCGTCGGTCAAGGGACGCTCGACGAATCCGTCGTGCGACAACGGTTGGAGAGTTTGAGTCGTTACCAGTTGCCGCCGCTCGCGCCGGCCGGTGGGCTGGCGCTGGTGGGCGTTGGCTACGTAGACGAGGGTGGAGTGAGTTCGGCGACGAACGTTGGTCGCCCCGCGCGAAGGTCGCCGTGATGCGACTCTCGGTACACTGAACGCCATGACCAAGGCCACGCTCGCCTCGGGACTGGCGACTGTCGAGATGAGCGACGAGATCCGTCCCCAGGACGACCTGTTCCATTACGTCAACGAACATTGGTTGGCGCGCACCCCCATCCCTTCGGACAAGTCCAGTTACGGCACGTTCGCGATCCTCGACGAGGAGTCCGAACGGGCGGTGCGCGCCATCATCGAAGAGGCGCAAACTGCTCCCGAGGGCACGGAGCGGCGCAAGTTCGGTGACCTCTACACCAGCTTTCTGGACGAGGTCCGGATCGAGACGTTGGGTGCGCAGCCGCTACGCGCCCCGCTGGCACACGTCGCTGGAGTGGACTCGATAGCCCAGTTGCTCGGCACCGTCGGCGAACTGCAGCGCCGAGGCCTGGCGGGCTTTTTCCAGGTATTCGTCGACAGCGATCCGGGTAACCCCGAGCGCTACCTTACGTTCTTCGAGCAGGGCGGACTCTCGCTGCCCGACGAGAGCTACTACCGTGAGGCACACTTCGCCCCGGTGCGCGACGCCTTCGTGGTACACGTTGGGCGAATGTTCGAACTCGCGGGACTTGGTGATACCCAACGTCGCGCCGAGGGGCTCTTGGCACTCGAGACCGAGATTGCGCGTCGCCATTGGGACAACGTCGCGTCCCGCGACCGCGAAAAGACCTACAACCCCACGGCGTGGCGCGCCGTGACGGAACTCTTTCTTGAGGCGGCGCCCACGAATCAGATCGGCGAAGCGCCGTTCAGCCTGAACGAGTGGTCGGCCCACCTCAACGCTCCCGCGGGTGCACTCGATGAGGTGGTACTGCGTCAGCCCAGCTTCACCAGCGGCCTGGGCGAACTCTTGGACACCGCGCACCTTGAGTCGTGGAAGGATTGGCTCTCGTACCAGATCATCCGGGGCGACGCGCCGTATCTTTCAGCGCCGTTCGTCGATGAGTACTTTGATTTCTACGGCCGCACGCTGACCGGAGCCCCGGAGCTACGCGAGCGCTGGAAGCGCGGCGTCGCGTTGGTCGAAGGTGCGATGGGCGAAGCGGTCGGCGCGATCTACGTCGAGCGCCACTTTCCCCCCTTGGCGAAGACCCGTATGGATGAATTGGTCGCCCACCTCGTCGAGGCGTACCGCCAGAGCATCACGACGCTGGAGTGGATGAGCGAGGAGACGCGCGAGCGCGCCCTCGAGAAGTTGGGCACCTTCACGCCCAAGATCGGCTATCCCGTCAAATGGCGCGACTACACGACTATCGAGGTCGATCCGGCGGACCTGCTCGCGAACGTGCGCGCGGCCAACGCGTTCGAGTTCGACCGTCAGCTCCACAAGATCGGTAAAGCCATCGACCGCGACGAATGGTTCATGACGCCCCAGACGATCAACGCGTACTACAACGCGGGGTTCAACGAGATCGTCTTTCCCGCGGCGATTCTCCAACCGCCGTTCTTCGACGCCGATCGAGACGACGCGGCGAACTTCGGCGCCATCGGCGCGGTGATTGGTCACGAGATCGGTCATGGCTTCGACGACCAGGGTTCGAAGTTCGACGGTGCGGGTCGTCTTCGCGATTGGTGGACGGCCTCGGACCGCGCCGCCTTCGATGAGCGCACGCACTCCCTTATAGAGCAGTACAACGCGCTCGCACCGCGCGAGACTCCCGAACTGCACGTGAACGGCGCGCTCACCATTGGCGAGAACATCGGCGATCTCGGCGGCGTCGGGATCGCGTGGAAGGCTTATCTCATCTCCTTAGACGGTGAAACGCCGCCCGTCATCGACGGGCTGAGCGGCGCCGAGCGGTTCTTTCTCTCGTGGGCGTTGACCTGGCAGTATCAGGCCCGCGTCGAAGATGTCGAGCGCCGGTTGGCAACCGATCCACACTCGCCACCTCAGTTTCGGTGCAACCAGATCGTGCGCAACATCGATGAGTTTTACGACGCCTTTCACGTAAGCCCGAGCGACGCGCTCTGGCTCGAACCCGCGAAGAGGGTGACGATCTGGTAAATCACCGTGGCGTCGCGGTGAAAGTAGCACTGAGCGCAGTGGACCGACGCCCGCTCTCCAATCACCAAACGGCTTCACGGATTTGCTTGTGGGGCCCGTTTTTCCTAGAATAGGGAGTCCTCTGGATCCCGCTTGGGGTCCGCCAAGTGACCTCTTAGGGAAGTTTTGTGCGCACGTTTTCACCAAAATTGAGCGAGTTGACCCGCGATTGGGTGGTCATTGACGCCGAGGGCCTCGTGCTCGGTCGCGTGGCCACGGTGGCCGCCTCACTCCTGCGCGGAAAGCACCGTACGTACTTCGCCCCCCACGTCGACACCGGTGACTACGTCATCATCGTGAACGCCGACAAGGTTGTGGTGACCGCCAACAAATTGGCGCAGAACTTCCATCGTCGCCACTCGGGCTACCCGGGCGGACTGCGCTCCACGTCGTGGCAGACCCTCATGGACACCGACCCCGAGAAGCTCGTGGCGGACGCGGTGCGCGGTATGGTGCCCAAGAATCGACTCGGTCGTGCCCAGATGGACAAACTCTTCGTCTACAAGGGCGCCGAGCATCCCCACGCCGCCCAAGCGCCTCAGGCGTACGACACCTCGGCGATTCGCCGCGGTTAAGGAGATTCGTGACCATTCCCCTCACTCAGACGACTGGCCGGCGCAAAGAGGCCGTCGCGCGCGTTCGCTTTCGCCCGGGCACCGGCACGATCACGATCAACGCGCGCGCCTTTGACAACTACTTCACCTCCGCGACGCACCGTCAGATGGTGATGGAGCCGCTGCGCCTCATCGACGCTCAACAGACCTACGACATCGACGCCACCATTGAAGGCGGCGGCATTGCCGGTCAGGCCGGCGCGCTGCGCCTGGGCATCTCTCGCTCACTGCTCAAGATCGACGAGGGGGTTCGCCCCGCGCTGAAGAAGGCGGGGCTGCTCACGCGCGACTCGCGCAAAAAGGAGTCCAAGAAGTACGGTCTCAAGAAGGCGCGCAAGGCTCCTCAGTACTCAAAGCGGTAGTGGTCGTGGCCGTGCGTTTTGGCACGGACGGCATTCGGGGGCGCGCGAGCGACGAAATTACCGTCGACTTGGCGTATCGACTCGGCCGAGCGGTGGCGTCAGTCTTTTCCGTCCCGGTGTACGTCGGCTACGACACGAGAGAGAGTTCGCCCGCGCTCGCCGCGGCGGTGCTCGCCGGACTGCGTGACGGGGCGGCGACGGGGGTGAACCTGGGCTACTTCACGACGCCGGGTGTCGCGGTCATCGCCCAACGGCGCCAGGGCGTCGGCGTGGTCGTCTCGGCGTCGCACAACCCCTACTACGACAACGGACTAAAGGTGCTGGGCGTGGGCGGGGCCAAACTCGATCACGCTACCGAAGCGGCCGTCGAGAGCGCGCTCAACGTCGCCGAAGGCGCGCCGCTGGCCCACTTTGACGAGGTCGCGATTGACGAGGCGGCCGAGCGCGAATACCTCGCGCACCTGCGCGGGCTCGCGCCGACGGACCTCTCCTCGCTCTCTCTCGTGTTGGACTGCGCGAACGGGGCGGCCTCGCACGTGGCGCCCGCACTCTTCACCTCCACCGGCGCGCGCGTACGCACCATCCACGACCAGCCCGACGGACGCAATATCAACGAGGGCTCGGGATCGACCGACGTGGCCAGCCTGATCGAGGAGGTTCGAGCGTCGGGCGCGGACTTAGGGCTCGCCCTCGACGGTGACGCCGATCGCCTCATCGCCGTTGACGCCGAGGGCACCGTTCGAGACGGCGACGACTTGATGGTGCTCTTCGCGCTCGATCGAGCGGCCCGCGGGACGCTCGGCGGCGGCGTGGTGGTCACATCAATGAGTAACCTCGGACTCTTTCGCGCGCTCGATGAGGCGGGCGTCGAGGTTGAAGAGACCGACGTGGGGGACCGTAACGTCTTGTTAGCCCTCGAAGAGAGGTCCTGGATCCTGGGCGCCGAGCAGTCGGGCCACGTCATCTTTCGCGACTTGGCGCCGACCGGCGACGGACTACTGACCGGTCTGTTGTTAGCGGAGTTGATCGTCCGGCGAGGTCCGCTGGCCGAACTCGCGGGCGCCGCGTGGCGCCGCGTGCCCCAAGAGCTCTTTAGCGTGTCGCTCGAACACTTCAGCGACGACGTGGTCCAAGAACTCTTCAACGAACTCTTAGCGTTCTACGGTGTCGATCGGGCTGACGTGCGTCTCCTCGTGCGTCCCTCGGGCACCGAACCGGTCGTGCGGATAATGATTGAAGCACTTAACGCCGAGTTCGTTGAAGCCTTCAGCGAACGCTTGAAGTCGCTCTACGGAACGTGACGTCGTCCGAAAGACCATAAATCGCCCCGAGTAGGCTGGGCCCTATGTGCGGCATCATCGGGGTCGTTGGATCCTCCGACACGCTGGCCACCCTGCTCGAGGGCTTGGCGCGCCTGGAGTACCGCGGTTATGACTCGGCGGGCGTCGCACTTGTGCGCCCCGGTGAGACCTGGCGGGCCCGCGCGGCCGAAGGCACGGAGTCGGTGAAGGCCCTTCGTAGAGAGTGCGAGTTCGCGCCCCAGGGTTTCGCGTCGGGCATCGGCCACACCCGCTGGGCGACTCACGGCGCGCCGGTCGTCATGAACGCCCACCCCCACCTCGACTGCTCGGGCCGGGTCGCCATCATCCACAACGGCATCATCGAGAATCATGCGGAACTCCAAACGGATCTCGAGTCCCGTGGACACGTCTTTAACTCTCGCACCGACTCCGAGGTGTTGGCCCACCTGGTAGAAGAGTCGCGCGCGAATGGCTTCGAGCTCATTGAAGCGGTGCGCAGAAGTCTGCTCGTCGTTCGCGGGGCTTTCGCGTTGGCGGCCATGGACGCGACGGAGCCCGACGTCATCGTCGCCGCGCGTCGGGTATCACCACTCATTGTGGGCACTGCGCCGGGCGTGACGTATCTGGCGAGTGACATTCCCGCCATTCTCGATCGAGCCACGGCCTTTTACGCGGTGAACGACGACGAGATCGTTCGACTAGCGCCCGAGGGATTTCGGGCTATCGACCTCGAGGGTGTGCCGGTTCACCTTCGCCCCCTTTCCATTGACTGGGATTTAGAAACTGCCGAAAAGGGCGGTCACGAAGACTTCATGACCAAGGAGATCAACGAACAGCCCGACGCTATTCGTGCGACCTTGTTGGATCGGCGTCGCAAGGACGGCACGATCACGTTTGACGAACTGCGAATCTCTGACGAAGAGCTTCAGGGCGTCAAGCGCGTCGTTATCGTGGCGACCGGCACGTCGCACCACGCCGGACAAGTTGCCAAGTACGCCATTGAGCGTTGGGCCAGGATAAGTGTCGAGGTCGATATCGCGAGTGAGTATCGCTACCGCGATCCCATCGTGGAGATTGGCACCCTCGTCATTGGCATCTCTCAGAGTGGCGAAACGATCGACACGATCCAGGCCATCCGTGAAGCAAAGCGCCGCGGCGCGAGGGTTGTCGCCGTTACCAATATCGTTGACTCTTCACTCGCTCGCGAGTCTGACGCCGTTATCTACACCCGCGCGGGTCTTGAAGTCTCCGTGGCCTCTACGAAAGTCTTTGTCGCCCAAATCGCGGCGCTCGAGCTTTTGGCACTGCGACTCGCTCAACTGCGCGACGCGCTCCCCCCGATTGACGTCGACGCTCTCTTCCTTGGACTGAACGCCGTCGCCGCGCAGGTGGGAATCGCGCTCGAGCGCCGCGAAAACGTGAAGGACGTGGCCAAGCAGCTCATTGGCGCCCGCGACTTCTTCTTTCTGGGCCGACACGTGGGTTTCCCGACGGCCCTCGAGGGTGCCTTGAAACTAAAGGAACTCAGCTACCTGCACGCGGAGGGATATCCGGCCGGTGAGTTAAAGCACGGACCGCTCGCGCTGATCGAACCGGGTGTCGTGGTCGTCGCCGTGGTGACCGATCCCGCACTGCACGAAAAGATGTTGTCCAACTTGGCTGAAGTGAAGGCTCGCGGCGCCACCGTGGTGGCTGTGGCCACCGACGACGATGAGTCGATTGACGCGATCGCGGACTACGTGTTGCGAGTACCGGGCACTGAGCCAATGTTCTCACCCATGGTGGACATCATTCCGCTGCAACTCTTCGCGTACTTCATGGCCCACGGTCTCGGTCGAAACATTGACCGTCCTCGCAACCTGGCCAAGACCGTGACGGTGGAGTAGTGGCGACGCGCGCTGTAGGGGTGGACCTGGTGGACGTGGCGCGTTTCACGATGGCAATCAAGCGCCACCCTCGAATCGTCGAACGTCTCTTCACCGATCGCGAACGATCCGACGCGCGGGAGCGACCCGAACGTCTAGCCGCGCGCTTCGCCGCCAAGGAGGCGGTCTTGAAGACCTTCGGCGTGGGGGTCGGCGCGGCGCCGTGGCGCAGCATCGAAGTCGCTTCCAACGAAGCCGGCGCGCCGCACGTGGTGCTGCACGGACCCGCCAGCGAACTGGCCCGCGTGGCCGGGGTCACGACGTTGCACCTCTCCATGACCCACACACACTCGGCCGCCGTGGCGTTCGTGGTGGGCTCATCTCCGGAAGCTTTCAGTGCCAGTTGAGGGCGTACGCCGTCCGGCCTGGGCGGAGATCTCCGCGTCGGCCATCGCGCACAACGTCCGCGCGCTGAAAGCCATCATGGGCGACGCGTTGCTCTGCGCGGTGGTGAAAGCGAACGCCTACGGACACGGCGCCCCCCTGGCCGCGCGCGCCGCCCTCGAAGGCGGCGCCGACTCGTTGGCCGTGGCGCTGGTGGACGAGGGAATCGAGCTGCGCGAAGCGGGCGTCTCGGCCCCGATCTTGTTGTTGGCGGAAGTTCCCGCCTCGACCGTGCCCGACGCGCTGGGACACTCATTGACACTGACGATTGGCTCACTCGAGGGCGCCCAGGCCGCTGCCGCCTCGGCCGAAAAGCTCGGCGGATTGCATCGCGTGCACCTAAAAGTCGACACCGGGATGCGGCGTATGGGCGTCGCCCCCGAGCAGGTCGGTGACGTCGTGGATCTCCTACTCGCCTCCAAGGCCATCGATCTTGAGGGCATCTACACCCATTTCAGCGTGGCGGACGGCTCGAGTTCGGACGATCGCGCTTTTACCCGTGGTCAGGTCCGGCTCTTCAACGAAGTCGTCGAGGCGTTGGGCGAACGCGGCGTCGCGCCGCGGGTGCGCCACGTGGCGAACAGCGCCGGCGCGTTGGGCTACCCCGAGGCGCGTTTTTCAATGGTGCGCGTCGGTCTGGCGCTCTACGGCTATCTGCCCGAGTCGTGGCTCGCTGGGACCCTCAACGAGCACGGCCTCACGTTGGCGCCCGCCCTGGCCCTGCGCGCCCAGGTGGTCGCGGTGCGTCGGGTTCTCGCCGGTGAGCGGCCGAGCTACGGGCGCAGCCGAGCGCTCGAGCGCGACACCACCATCGCAACGGTCCCCTTTGGGTACGCCGACGGGTACCCCCGGCGGCTCTTCGAGGGCGGCGCCGACGTGCTCATTCACGACAAGCGCTACCCGCTCGCCGGCAACGTCACGATGGATCAGTTGCTGGTCGACGTCGGGGACGACCACGTGGCCCCGGGGGACGACGTGGTCTTGCTCGGACGACAAGGACCGGAGTTGATAACGGCCGAGGAGTGGGCCGAGAAGGCCTCCACGATCACCTGGGAGATCCTCTGTGGCATCGGCGCGCGCGTGCCCCGAGTCCTCGTGGACTAAGACGTGCTGGACCTGAACGAACTCGCGACGTGCACGCGTTGTCAACTTTCGCTCACGCGCCAGCGCGTCGTCATCGGTTCGGGTCCGAACACGCCCCAGCTCATGGTGATCGGCGAAGCGCCCGGGCGCAGTGAAGACGAGGGCGGCGAACCCTTCATCGGGCGCAGCGGTCAGCTGCTCTTTCGCCTGCTCCTCGAAGAGCTTGGCGTGACGAGGCGTGAATGTTTTGTCACCAACGTGGTGAAGTGCCGTCCGCCGCAGAATCGCACGCCGACGTTCCTCGAGATCAAGACCTGTCGGCCGTGGTTGGATGAGCAGTTGGCCCTCGTCACGCCGCGGGCCATACTGACCCTCGGTAACACGGCCAGCCGGGCGGTCTTTGGCTTCGCATCGCCCATGGGCGCGGTGCACGGACGGGTGGTGCAGCTCGGTGGCGTTCCAGGAGTAGCGACCTACCATCCGGCCGCGGCGTTGCGCGGGGGTTCTAGCGTGGTCCAGGTGATGCGTCGGGACTTGGCCGTTTTGCGCCAGCTGTTGGACGCGTCGTGAACTGGCGGCGATACTGCGCGACGGCCGAGGACACCAAGATCGCGGGCGAGGAGTTCGCCGCCGTGTTGCGCGCCGGTGACGTGGTGCTGCTCTCGGGACGACTGGGCAACGGGAAGACAACCTTCACCCAAGGGGTCGCGCGGGGCCTTGGGGTTAGCGAGCGCGTGACGAGTCCGACCTTCACGATGGTGCGCCAACACCGCTGCGTGAACGAAGCGGGTATCTCGACCTTGCACCACGCCGACGTCTATCGCGTCGAGAGCATCGAAGAAGTCAGGGAGTTGGCGCTCGGCGAGTTGGTCGAAGAGTCCGCGGTCGCGCTCGTCGAGTGGGGCGAGATGGCGTCGTCCGTCTTTGGCCGAGACGTTATGAACGTGGACTTTCTGCTCGACGAGGACGAGGGTCGCACGTTGGAGGTGAGTGGCGCACTGACCAATGAGCGCACCGCGTCTCTTGATGAGTGGGCGAGCCGGTGAATATCCTTTCGATCGAAACCGCGACGCCCGCCTGCGCCATCGGGGTGTCTACGTCCTCGGGGGTCGAGCTCGCGCTGATCGTGGACGACGAGCGTCACCACACCGAGGCGTTGACCCCGGGCATCCGGGACCTCTTATATAAGGCCGGACTGAGCGCCAAGGCGATCGATCGCGTCGTCGTGGACCGCGGGCCGGGTCTCTACACGGGCCTACGCGTGGGCATCGCCACCGCCGTGGGCTTCGCCCTGGGGGCGGGCGCCGAACTCGTGGGGGTGACCTCGCTCGAGGTCCTCGCCCAGGGCGCCTTCGCCGCGGGCGTTCGCGGCTTGCTGGTCAGCGTCGTGGACGCGCGACGCGGCGAGGTCTTCGCCCAGCCCTTCGTGCTCGACGCGGCCGTGCGCGCGGTGGATGAGCCCGGCGTCGCCGTGCCCCAGGACGTCGCGCGCGAGTGGCGTGCGCGCGATGACGCCGTCACCTTCACCGGCGACGGCGTCACGCGCTACGCGAAGGAGTTCCTCAGCGTCGCCCACGGTGCAGTGTTCGAGCAACGGGTCCCCGCGCCGGTGGCGGCGCTACGCCTCGGGGCGCTCAAATCGCCCGAGGCGGCGATCGTGCCGCTCTACTTGCGAGAGGCCGACGCGGTGGCCAACTTCTCGACCCGTCAGCGTTTCGCGTGAGTCGGACCTGGAGCATTCGGGAGGCCGAGCGCCGCGACGTGCCCGAACTGCTCGCGATCGAAGTGGCGCAGTTCCCCGAGCCCTGGACGAGGGCCATGTTGCTCGACGAGATCACCGACACCGAGACCCGTCGTTACACCGTGGCGGTCGAGGGCAAGAGGATCATCGGCTACTTGGGGGTGATGTACGTGCTCGACGAGTTGCACGTCAACACCATTGGCACGTTGCCCGGCCACGAGGGCAAGGGCGTGGCGACCTCGCTGATGGATGACGCGTGGCGCGTGGCGAAAGAGCGCGGGATCGTTCGCGCCACCCTCGAAGTGGCGGTGACGAACACGCGCGCCCAAGCGCTCTACTTTCGCTTCGGCTTTTCGCCGGTGGGGGTGAGGAAGAACTACTACGAACGCACGAAGGAAGACGCCCTCGTGCTGTGGGCCGACTTTGACGTGACGTCCTAACGGGCGCGGGGCGACCCCGGTAAGTTTTAGCCCTTGGGGGACATAACTGTTCAAAGCGGCAAAAAGGGAGAATTCAATGAAAAGAGTCCGGTCGTTGTTGTCGTTCTCGGTGCTCACGGGCGGCCTGCTCGCCGGCGGCCTGCTCGGCGTCGGCGCGTCGACGCCTGCGGCGGCGACGAGCGCGAAATCCTGCGTCAGCTCCCAGATCACCGTCTCGCGCGGTGCCGCCCAGGGCACGGCGGGTACTTCGTACTACGCGATTGTCTTTACGAACACTGGCCCCCATGTGAACCTACGTGTCACCGCGTGCACCCTCTTTGGCGTGCCCACGATCCAGCCGGTCATCGGCCTCGCGCACCGACCGCTCGGCCCGCCCGCGCGCAATGAGTCGATGGGCGAGATGCCGGCGTTGCACACCCTGGCCGAGGGCCAATCGGTGAGCGTCGCCTTCGGCGTCGTGGACACCGGCAACATCCCGGCGTCGTCGTGCGGCGCGCGAAAGGCTCGGGGCGTGGTTGTGGCGCTCGGCTCTTTCGTGCGTCCAACTTACTTAAGTCTGCCGATCACGGTCTGTACGAAAAAGGCCAGCACGACGACGAGACTCATCTCGCCGGGCGTCACCGGCAACTAGGACACGCCCGCGGCCCCTACGTGCCGAAGTTCCAGCCGGTGCCCTCTTCGTAACGGTGCAGGATGTTCTTGGCCATGAGGATCTTGTGCACCTCGTCGGGTCCATCGGCCAGTCGCAGCACGCGCGCCGTTAAGTACATCTGGCCCAGCGGCAGATCGTTGCTGACCCCGGCGCCGCCCCAGACCTGAATCGCGCGGTCGACCACACGGTGGCACGCGTTCGGCACGAAGACCTTGATCGCCGAGATGGCGGTGCGCGCGTCGGGATCGTTGTGCGCGACCTTTTCCGCGGCGTTGATGGTCATGAGACGCGCGCTCTGTACGTCCATGTAGCTCTCGGCGATGAACCCTTGGATGAACTGCTTGTCCTTGAGCAACCCGCCGTGCACCTCACGCACCAGCGCGCGCTCAACCATGAGGTCGAAGGCGCGCCACATCTGGCCGACCGAGTTCATGCAGTGATAGACCCGCCCCGCGCCGAGCCGGTCCTGCGCGGCCTCGTGGCCCTGGCCCACCAGGCCCAACGTGTTCTCGATGGGCACGTGCACGTTCTCGTATTTGATCTCGCAGTGGTCCGAGGTGGCGTGGCCGAAGATGCCGATGTTGCGCACGATGTTCACCCCGGCGGTGTCGCTGGGCACGATGATCTGGGTCATGCGTCCCGGGGTTCCGAGTTCGCCCGAGGGATCGTTGGCCCGGCACATCACGATGAAGAAGTTGGCGTTGATGCCATTGGAGGTGAACCACTTGTGCCCGTTGATCACCCAGTGGTCGCCCTCGCGCACGGCCTCGGTGGTGATCGAGCGCGGGTCACTGCCGGCGTGTTCGGGCTCGGTCATCGAAAAGCCCGACTCCATCTCGCCCGCGATGAGCGGCAGGAGCCACTTGCGCTTTTGCTCCTCGGTGCCGTACTTGACCAGGATGCTGGCGTTGCCCGAGTTGGGCGCGGCGATGCCGAACAAGGTGGGCCCGCCCACCCCGTAGGCGAGGACCTCGTACATGTAGGCCAATGACAAGAAGTCCAGCCCCGCACCGCCGTACTCCTTGGGCAGATGGGGCGCCCACAGCCCGGCCTGGAAGACCTTCGCCTTGATCTCTTCGCGCAGTTCGATGCTCTTACGCCGGCCGGCCTCACGTTCCTCCTTTTCGAGGCCCATCCCGTAGCGCGCGCGCCACAGAACTTCTTCGTTGGGCAACACCTCGGTGTTTATCAAGTCCGCCGTGCGCCGACGCAGGTCATTGATGGCGGGGTCCAAACCCGGTATGGGCGTGACGTTGATGGCCATTCACTTCTCCTTGGTCAATCCTTCGAGTTCTCCTCCTCGATTATGGCCGAGCGGCGAGAGCCCGGACTCGGAGTCAGCATTCTGACCTCAAACACTGGTCCTCATAGTGTTACGCGATCACGGTGACGCGCGGGAGGGTCCAGAGAACGCTGCTCTACGCTGGGTGGGTGGGCGTCGTCTTAGGCATCGAAACGAGCTGCGACGACACCGCCGCGGCCGTCGTTGATGAGCACTTTCATGTCCTCTCTTCGGTCGTCGAGTCCTCGCTCGATCAACATCGCGCCTTTGGCGGGGTGGTGCCCGAACTGGCCGGACGCGCTCATGTCACGACCATCGCGCCGGTCATTCGCCGGGCGCTCCACGAGGCGGGGCTCGACCCTCTAGCACCGGCCCTCGACGGCGTTGCGGTGACAAGTGGCCCAGGACTGATTGGCTCACTCTTGGTCGGACTCTCCACGGCCAAGGCGCTGGCTCTCGTGTGGGACCTGCCCTTCGTGGGCGTGAACCACCTCGAGGGCCATCTCTTCGCGCCGCTACTCGAATCCAGTGATCTCACGTGGCCCCTGATGACCCTCCTGGTCTCGGGCGGTCACAGCCTGATCGTTTTCCAACCCGGACCCGGTGAACACGAGGTCCTCGGTGAGACGATCGACGACGCCGCCGGCGAGGCCTTCGACAAGGTCGCCCGCTGGCTTGGGTTGGGCTATCCCGGCGGCCCCGAGATCGACCGACTGGCCCACGAGGGATCACCCGACGCGCTAAAGCTGCCCGTGTCGATGGTGGGCGACGACCTGGACCTCTCCTTTTCGGGTCTTAAGACCGCGGTCGTGCGCGCGACCGAGCGCCACCCAGAGGTACCACTGGCCGACGTGGCGGCGTCGTTTCAGAGAGCCCTCTGTGAGCAGCTGCTACGAAAACTTCGCCAGGCCCTCGAGCGCTACGACGTGAAGGGCGTCGCCTTAGCGGGCGGCGTCGCGGCGAACTCGGCTCTTCGTTCGGGCGTCACGCAGCTCGCGAGAGAGTTCGCCGTGGTGTGTCATTTGCCCACGATGGCGATGTGCACCGATAATGCAGCGATGATCGCCGCCGCGGGACTTTTCCGACTGCGTCATGGTGGCGCGAGCGAGTTGAACCTCTCGGCGAGCCCGAACTGGCAGTTAGCCGAGGTGTCGTGAGCGAGACCTGGATGCCCCTTGAGATCGCCAACGTCAACCCGGATCCCTTCACGCAGTTTCAAATTTGGTTCGACGAGGCGCAGCCCTTTATGCACGAGCGTGAAGCCGTGGTACTGGTGACCGCGACGCTGAACGGCACGCCTAGCGCGCGCATGGTGCTCTTACGTCACCATGATCAGCGCACATTTGGCTGGTACACCAACTACGAGTCGCGAAAGGGCGGCGAACTCGCGGCCAACCCCCACGCCGCGCTGTTGTGGTACTGCGAGCCGTTGGGCCGTCAGATTCGCATCGAAGGAGCCGTCCACAAGATGAGTCCCGTGGCGTCGGACGCCTACTTCGCCACCCGGGCGCGCGCGAGTCAACTCGGCGCCCTGGCCAGCCAGCAGAGCCGTCCATTGGCGAGTCGCGCCGAGCTCGAAGAGCGCGTGGACGAACTCCGTGTCGAGTACGAGGGCCGCGAAGTTCCCCGTCCGCAGTACTGGGGCGGCTACCACCTGACGCCGAGTCATTTTGAGTTCTGGCAGCACCGCGGCGATCGCTTGCACGATCGAGTGATCTATCTGCTCGAAGATTCGTCCTGGCGCCTCGAACGTCAGTCGCCTTGAGGGTGCGGCCTCCGGGCGTGGGCCCGAAGGCTGGTGCGCATTTCTAGCGGTCCGACTATGCACACCGTCAAGGTCGACACCACACCCGCGAGTTGAAAGATGGTCCGGGGGGCGAGGAGCGTCAACAACAGTCCCCCCAGGACCATCGAGGTGATCTCGGCGCTGGTGAACATGGCACCAGTCGCGGCGAAGACGCGCCCGCGAAGGGCTTCGGGGGTCTGGACCGCGAAGAGTGTCGAGGCCGCGACGTTGACGACCCCCACGGCCACCCCGGTCACCGCCATCAAGGGGAAGACGTAGACTACGTGCTCCATGAGACCGACTCCGCCGAGCAGCACACTGATCACCGCGACGCAGATCAGTGAGGTTCGTACGAGGGCGAGCGGATCTTGTTTCAGACGCCGCGACGCGAGCGCGCCCACGACGCTGCCCACGCCAAAGCTCGTGCCCACCAGACCGTAGAAGAAGGCACTGGCGTGCAGGGTGCGGGTGATGAAGAACACTTCGGCGACGTTGACGGCGCCGAGGGACAACATGAAGACCATCACCGTTACCACGACCGGACGGATCAAGGGGTCGTGGAAGAGGAGACGGACCCCGGCGCTGAGATCGCGCTCGGTCTTTTCGACGTGGGAGACCTTGGCTTGGGGCCGCCGGTCCGTGCGAAGGAGTAACGTGCCCACGCCGGCCAGGGCGAAACTCGCCGCGTCGAGGTAGAGCGGGCCGCTTTGGCCAATGGCCCCCACCAAGAGTCCGCCGATGGCCGGTCCGGCGGTGAACGCCACGCCCTGGACTGACTGGACCGTCGATTGGGCGATCGCGACGTTCTCCTCGCCGCTCAATGTCGGCACGAGCGCCGAGTAGCCCGGCAGGGAGAAGGCGACCCCGCAGGTGAGCAGGGCCATCAGCGAGATGGTGGCGAATTCGCCGTGCCAGTAGCCAATCGCGACACAGACCAGGGCCTCGAAACCGCAGAGCACCGCCAGGAAGGTTTTCGCCGGTACGTGGTCCACGACGTAGCCGGCCACTGGCGCGAGCAGCACCAGCGGCAGGGCCGCGGCGATCGACAGCGCGGCGATCATCCAGCCCTGGCCGTGGTGCGCGATGCGTAAGTACAGGGTGATCAGGGCAATCGCGTCGCCCAGGAACGAAAAGCCGCGAAACGCCGCCAAAAGCCGTAGGTCGCGCCGTTGCACCGGGGTCAGGGCCACGCACGCAGGTTAGAACCCTGGGGCGGGGCCGTTGGCACTCCGAGCCAAGGGCTGCTAAATTGGCAGTCGCAAGTATCGAGTGCTAATTGCTCAGGAGGCAAGAAGAATGAAGTTGCACCCACTAGAAGACCGCATTGTCGTTCGTCCCGATAGCGCGGAGGCCACCACGGCTTCGGGCCTGGTGATTCCCGACACCGCCAAGGAGAAGCCCCAGCAGGGCGAAGTGCTCGCGAGTGGCCCCGGCCGACGCGCCGACGCGACCGGCGACATCATCCCGACCGGTGTGAAGGTTGGCGACACTGTCGTCTACTCCAAGTACGGCGGCACCGAGATCACCGTCGACGGCGAGGACCTGTTGATTCTCTCGAGCCGCGACGTACTCGCGACCGTTACCAAGTAGCCCGACGAGTTCCGCTCGTCACTTTTCCTAAATACGAAAGAAGACTTATGTCAAAGATGTTGAAGTTTGACGAGGACGCCCGGCGCGGCCTCGAAGCCGGCGTGGACAAGTTGGCCGACGCGGTGAAGGTGACCCTGGGACCCAAGGGCCGCAACGTCGTGCTCGGCAAGAAGTTTGGCGCGCCCACGATTACCAATGACGGCGTCTCGATCGCTCGAGAGATCGAGCTCGACGACCCCTTCGAGAACATGGGCGCCCAGTTGGTGAAAGAAGTCGCCACCAAGACCAATGACGTGGCCGGTGACGGCACCACGACCGCGACCGTGCTCGCCCAGGCCCTCATCAAGGAGGGCCTGCGTAATGTGGCGGCGGGCGCGAGTCCCTCCGGTCTCAAGCGCGGCATCGAAAAGGCCGTCAAGGCCGCCGTGGAGTCCATCGCCCAACAGAGTCAAGAGGTCGCCGGCAAGAAGCAGATCGCCCAAGTGGCCACGATCTCCGCGGCCGACACGGCGATCGGCGAAGTCATTGCCGACGCCATAGATAAGGTCGGCAAGGACGGCACCGTCACGGTCGAGGAGTCCAACACCTTTGGGCTCGAACTCGAGTTGACCGAAGGTATGCAGTTCGACAAGGGCTACCTCTCGCCCTACTTCGTGACGGACGTTGAGCGTCAAGAGTCCGTCCTCGAAGATGCGGTGATTCTCTTCACGAGCAACAAGATCTCGGCGGTGCACGACTTGGTGCCCGTACTCGAGAAGGTGATGCAGTCGGGCAAGCCGCTGTTGATCGTCGCCGAAGACGTTGAGGGCGAAGCCCTCGCGACCCTCGTCGTGAACAAGATTCGCGGCACCTTCACCTCGGTCGCCGTCAAGGCGCCTGGCTTTGGGGAACGTCGCAAGGCGATGCTCCAGGACATGGCCATTCTCACCGGCGGCACCGTCATCTCGGACGAGATCGGTCTCAAGCTCGACAGTGCGACGTTGGACCTGTTGGGTAAGGCCCGTCGCATCGTGGTGACCAAGGACGCGACGACCCTCGTCGACGGCGGTGGCTCAAAAGAAGACGTCGCCGGTCGCGTCGCGCAGCTAAAGCGCGAGATCGACGACACCGACTCAGACTGGGACCGCGAGAAACTTCAAGAGCGCTTGGCGAAGTTGGCCGGGGGTGTGGCCGTGGTCAAGGTCGGCGCCGCGACCGAGATTGAGTTGAAGGAAAAGAAGCACCGCATCGAAGACGCCTTGAGCGCCACTCGTGCCGCCATTGATGAGGGTATCGTCGCCGGCGGCGGTACCGCGCTGATTCGCGCGCGCGCCTCCGTGGACAAGCTCATTGAAACCTTAAGTGGCGACGAGGCGACGGGCGCGCGCATTGTCGCGAACTCGCTCGAATCGCCGCTGCGTCACATCGCCCAGAACGCGGGCTTTGAGGGTGCCGTCAAGGTGCGCGAGGTGGCCGACGCCAAAGGTTCGGTCGGCCTCAACGCCGAGACCGGTGTCCTCGAAGACCTCGTGAAGGCTGGCGTCATCGACCCCGCGAAGGTCACACGCTCAGCGTTGCAGAACGCCGCTTCGATTGCCGCGCTGTTACTCACGACCGAAGCGATCGTGGCCGACAAGCCCGAGCCCGCAGGTTCCCCAATGGGTGACGGCGGCATGGGTGGTATGGGCGGAATGATGTAGTACTCTGTCAACTAAGACAGTGAGAACGCCGGACCCGAAAGGGTCCGGCGTTCTTTTGCGAATGGTCCGTCGTCGGGGGCTTGATCAACTAAGTGATACGACGCATGACGTTCGTAACGGTGGAGCAATGTTCGATGTGAGGCGTTTCGGGATTGCCGGGAACGACCGCGGGCCGGGCCAACGTTGTGGCGCCGTTCCTCCTACGGCGGACGCACGCGCACACGACGACGCAAATCGTGACCACCAGCGCCATGAGGAAAGCCAGAATCGTGACGGCCACGCTTTAGAGCGCAAATTGCCGCACCGTCCGTGAGGCTGCCTTCGCCTTAGACGCGAACGGCCTCGTCGTTCGTCGCCTCGACCGCGACGTGGGGCACGAGGCGATTGAGCCACTTCGGCATCCACCAGTTGGCTCGGCCGATGAAGTGCATCAGGGCCGGCACCAGCACCGTTCGCAACACGAAGGCGTCGATCAACACCGCGCCGCCAAGTCCGACGCCGAACTCGGCGATGACGCGTTGTCCGCCGAATGAGAAGGAGAGGAAGACGCAGATCATCACCAACGCTGCCGCCGTGATGACCCGTCCGGTGTTGGCTTGGCCGCGGATGATCGCTGCTTCGTTGTCGTTGGTGTTCAGCCACTCCTCGTGCATGCGCGAGACCAAGAAGACCTGGTAGTCCATGGAGAGTCCAAAGAGGATGGCAATCATGATGATGGGTAGGAACGATTCAACGGGCCCGGTGCCGGCGCGGATCAGATTGCTGCCCCAACCCCACTGAAAGACCGCCACCACCAGACCAAAGGACGCGCCGACGGCGAGTAGGTTCATCACCGCGGCGACCAGGGGCACCAGGACGCTGCGGAAGGCCACCATCAGCAACAGACAGCCCAAGAACACGATCACGCCCACGAAGAGCGGCAGCTTGCTCGTCAGCACGCTCGCGAAGTCGACGAAGATCGCGGTGATGCCGCCCACGTAGATCGTGGCGTGCGAGGCGGTGGTGGCCGAGGGGATGTAGGAGTTGCGGATCGACGATAGGAGCGTCGAAGTTCTCGCGTCTTGGGGGCTCGAGTCGGGCACGACGTTGATGACCCCGACGGTGCCCGCGCGGTTGGTGATGAGGGGCGTCACCGCCGCGACGTCGGGCTTGGTGGGGAGTGAGTGGTCGAGGCTCTCCATCGAGGCCCGGTCGCTCGGGTTGTTGATCGCCCCGACGAGGGTGAGGGGTCCATTGAAGCCGGGCCCGAAGCCCTGAGCCAACAGGTCATAGGCCTGGCGCGTGGTCGAGCCGGCCGGGTCTGATCCCTGGTCGGAGCTACCGAGATGCAGGGCGAAGAATGGCACGATGAAGACAATGATCACGGCGAGTGCGCCGAGCGAGAGCAGACGCGGGTGCCGCGAAACATAATGCGCCCAGCGTTGCCAGGGCCCCGAGACCACGACCGGACCGGGACCGTGCTCCTTCAGCTCGCGCCGTTCACGCCGACTCAGCACGTGGCGCTTTTGAAAGGCCAACAGTGAGGGCAGCAGCGATACCGACGCCAGCATCGTGATGAGGACCGTGATCGACGCCGTGATCGCCACACCGTTGAGAAATGAGAGTTGAAGGATCAACATGCCGAGTAGCGCGATGCACACGGTCGTGCCGGCGAAGAGCACGGCACGCCCGGACGTGTTCAACGCCGTCGTGACCGCTTCTTCGATGTCGGCGCCACGTTTGAGCTCTTGACGCGCACGTGTGACGATGAAGAGGGCGTAATCGATCCCCACGCCAAGCCCGATCAACGAGCCCAGAATCGGCGCGAACTGCGCGATGGCCAACACGTGGCTTAAGAGAATACCCAGCGCGAGCGAGATCCCTAAGGCGAAGAGGGCCACACCCAAGGGCAGCAACATCGCAAAGAACGACCCGAAGGCCAGTATCAACACGATGGCGGTCGCGAGTAGACCGAAGACCTCGCCGGGACTGCCGCTGGGCGAGTTGGCCTGACCAAAGGCGTTCCCGCCGAACTGCACTTCGAGCGCGTTCGAGCGAATGCTCGAACCCACCGTCTCGACGGCTTTGATCTGGGCGACCTTCAGGTGAAAGGCCGTCGAGGTGAAGTGCACGATCGCGTAGGCGATCGATCCGTCCTTGGAGAGCTGTGGCGCACCGAGACACGCCCCGTTGGGTAGCGTCTCACTCGCGGCGAAGGGGCCAGTGCAAAAGGGCGAGGTGACGGCGGCCACCTTGGGCAGGCCCTCGACCTTGACCAGCATGGCCTGAATGGTGGCCTCTTGTGAGTTGATCGAGCCGTGGGTGGCGCGAAAGACGATCTGGTCGGCGTCCCCGGACTCACCGGCGAAACCTTTGGCGAGGAGTGCCTCGGCGCGCGTCGAATTGGTGCCCGGCAGACTGAATTGGTTCGAGTAGGCCGAGCCCATCGACTGAGAGATGACGTTGATGAGAATAAAGAGCGCAATCCACACGCCCAGCACGTACCAACGATGGCGAACACAGTAGCGGGCGAGAGATTTCAATGGGGCTTTTCTGATGGAGGGGCCATTAACGCTACGGTGAGTACGTCAAAAGCACGATAAGTCTAGAGGAATCACGATGACGCCTACGAGCGAGCGCCCGGAACGCTTCGAGGGTCATCGATTTCCCCAGGTCATCCCCGAGCCCGGGGACGTGCAGCCCGGTTCGCCGGCGCCGTGGGCCGCGTTGTCGGATTCAAAAAGATCGGGTCTCACCCTTGGCAAGGTGGAGTCGGCGCTCCGGGGCGCGGACCGTCTCCTGGCGACCAATCCACCGCCCGATCAGCCAGAAGAGTTCTCGATCGTCGCCGATTCTTCGCCGGCGCCGATCACCTTGCGCGCGGCGGTGTTGGTGGCGCTCTTTGAAGAAGAGGGCGAGACGCACATCATTCTCACCCGACGAGCGCTTTCGCTGCGCCACCACGGCGGTGAGATCGCCCTGCCCGGTGGTCGCAGCGAACGCGACGAAACGGCCGTCGCGACGGCCCTTCGAGAAGCGAAGGAAGAGATCGGACTTGATCCACAGCTCGTGGCACCACTCGCGTGGCTCACGCCGATCGCGAGTTTCGCGACGGGTTCCTCGATCTGGCCGATCATCGGGTTCTTAGCCGGTCGACCGGCGCTGCGAGTCGACCCCGCCGAAGTGGACCGCGTCTTTACTGTCACGTTGAAAGAGCTCGTCGCCGAGGGCGCCTTCGTTGAGGAGCGGTGGCGCCGAGCGGTGCCGCGTGTCGGTGCGGACGAAGAGGGATATTTCCCGATCAACTTCTATCGGGTGCCCGACGACGTCATCTGGGGAGCGACGGCTCGAGTGTTGACCGAGTTGCTCGGTCTCGTGTTGGGCGTTGCGCGCTCGGGGGATCGTGGGGTTTCGGACCACTCATCCCAGTAGATTGGTAGAAACACACCTTCACTTCGAGCGGTGTTTCAATGGAGGGCTTCATGGCGGAAGTTGAGATTGGCATCTTCAAATCGGCTCGTCAGGCCTACGGCTTTGACGACATCGCGATCGTGCCCTCGCGGCGCACCCGCGACCCCGAAGACGTCGACATCTCGTGGCAGATTGACGCCTATAAGTTCGAGTTACCGGTGCTCGGTTCAGCCATGGACGGCGCCATGTCGCCACTCACCGCCATTGAACTCGGCCGACTCGGGGGACTGGGCGTACTCAACCTCGAGGGCCTGTGGACNNTGCAACAGATGTACTTAGAGCCCATCAAGCTCGAACTGGTCGCGCAGCGGATCAAGCAGATGAAGGACGCGGGCGTCACCACGTCGGCGTCGGTGACGCCGGCGCGCACCGCGTGGATGAGCAAGACGATCGTCGACTCCGCCTTGGACATTCTGGTCATCCAGGGCACCGTCGTCTCGGCCGAGCACGTCTCGAAGACCGCCGAGCCACTCAACTTGAAGAAGTTCATTCGCGAGTTCGAAGTGCCGGTCATCGTCGGGGGGTGTGCGAGCTACCCGGCGGCGCTACACCTCATGCGTACGGGCGCCGCGGGGGTACTGGTCGGGGTCGGACCGGGCAACGCCTGCACGTCACGCGGNNGCGCGCATGCGTCACCTCGACGAGACCGGGGTCTACGTGCACGTGGTCGCCGACGGCGGCATGAGCAAGGGCGGCGACATCGCCAAGGCGATCGCTTGTGGCGCGGACGCCGTCATGATCGGCTCGCCGCTCACCAGCGCGGTCGAGGCGCCGGCGAGGGGCTTTCACTGGGGTATGGCGACCTTTCACCCGACACTGCCGCGCGGTACACGCGTGCGCACCCAGGTTCGCGGCACGTTGAAAGAGATCCTCCTCGGTCCGGCCCACGAGAACGATGGACGACTGAACCTCTTCGGTGCGTTGCGTACGTCGATGGCGACGTGTGGCTACGAGACCTTGAAGGAGTTTCAAAAGGCCGAGATCATGTTGGCGCCCTCGATTCAGACCGAAGGAAAACAGATGCAACGCTCCCAGGGCGTGGGCATGGGACATTGAACGACACCGTTCTCGTCGTCGACTTTGGCGCCCAGTACGCCCAACTCATCGCGCGCCGCGTACGCGAGGCGCGGGTCTACTCCGAAATCGTGCCGAGCACGATTAGCGCGACCGAGGTTCGAGAGATAGCACCAGGCGCGATCATTCTCTCAGGCGGTCCCAAATCGGTCTACGCCGATCCGGCGCCGATCCTTGATCCCGCGATCTACGAACTCGGCATTCCGATTCTGGGCATCTGTTACGGCGCGCAGCTCATGGCCCAACAGCTCGGCGGGGAGGTCGCCAACACTGGTGTGGGTGAGTACGGACGAACCGAACTGGTGCGCCGCGGCGCGACGGTATTGATGACCGAGTGGCCCGCGACGACGAACGTGTGGATGAGTCACGGGGACGCGATTGCCGTGGCGCCCGAAGGTTTTGTGGTGACCGCTTCGTCGCCGGAAGCGCCGGTGGCGGTCATGGAAGACGTCGTCCGGCGCCTGCACGCGGTGCAGTTTCACCCCGAAGTCGCCCACACCGAACGGGGTCAAGAGCTCTTGACGAACTTCCTGCACCACGTCGCCGTCATCCCTCCGACCTGGACTAACTCCTCGATCATCGAAGATCAGGTCGCGGCCATTCGCGCCCAAGTCGGCACCGAACGGGTGCTCTGTGCCCTGTCGGGTGGCGTCGACTCGGCCGTCGCGGCGGCGCTGGTCACCAAGGCCGTCGGCACCCAGTTGACCTGCGTCTTCGTCGACACCGGTCTCATGCGCAAGGACGAGGGCGAACAGATCGAAGAGACGTTCACCCGTCAGTTCGGCGTGGAGTTGATTCACGTAAAGGCCCAGGACCGATTCTTCGACGCGTTGGCGGGCGTGACCGATCCCGAAGAGAAGCGCAAGATCATCGGTGAGCTCTTCATCCGTGAGTTCGAAGCCGTCGCGCGAGACCTGACCAAGGACGGCCAAGGACCGCGATTTCTAGTCCAGGGCACGCTCTACCCCGACGTGATCGAATCGGGGTCCGGTCACGCCGCCAACATCAAGAGTCACCACAACGTTGGGGGC
This sequence comes from Acidimicrobiaceae bacterium, assembly GCA_003133405.1. GTDB lineage: Bacteria > Actinomycetota > Acidimicrobiia > Acidimicrobiales > RAAP-2 > RAAP-2. The sequence continues at coordinate 31,716 of PKXH01000088.1, forward strand.
CTGCCCGCGGATCTCTCCTTCGACCTGGTCGAGCCGCTGCGCACGCTCTTTAAGGACGAGGTGCGTCGCGTCGGCGAGGAGCTAGGACTGCCCGCGGAGATCGTCTGGCGTCAGCCGTTCCCTGGTCCGGGACTCGGGGTGCGGATCGTGGGCGAGGTGACCAGGGAACGCGCGGAGATTCTTCGCAACGCGGACTTCGTGGTGGTGGACGAGATCAAAAAAGCCGGACTGTACCGCGAGCTCTGGCAGAGTTTTGCCGTCTTGCCGGTGGTGCGTACGGTGGGTGTCATGGGAGATGGACGAACCTACGCCTACCCGATCGTCATCCGCGCGGTCACGAGCGACGACGCNNATGACCGCGGACTGGGCGCGACTGCCCTACGAGGTGATCGAGCGAATCGCGAATCGGTTGATCCGAGAGGTCGAGGGCGTCAATCGCGTCGCGCTCGACGTCACGAGCAAGCCGCCGGGCACCATTGAGTGGGAGTGAGCCGCAACTCGTTCTCGGACGAGTCGCTGTGGGGCAACGGGGCTAGCGAGTCGCCCTCCCGCCTCGATCCGTCGTCGCTGCTCGAGGGCCTTACCGCCCCCCAACGCGAGGCCGTCACCCAGCGCGGTGGGCCACTGCTCGTCATCGCCGGCGCCGGTTCGGGTAAGACGCGGGTCCTCACGAGGCGCGTCGCGCACCTACTCGCCACCGGCGACGCACGGCCCTTTGAGATCATGGCCATCACGTTCACCAACAAGGCCGCCGACGAGATGCGCCGGCGGGTCGTTGATCTGGTGGGGGGCGAAGCCGATCAGATGTGGGTCTCGACCTTCCACTCGGCGTGTTTGCGGATGTTGCGCAGTCACGCCGACGTGCTCGGCTACGAGCGGGGCTTTACCATCTACGACGCCGGTGACGCCGAGATGGCCGTCGAGCGGCTGATGAAAGAGCAGAATTTCGACACCAAGCGACTGAGCCCGCGCAGTGTCGCCGCGGCGATCTCGGCGGCCAAGAACGAGATGCTCTCGCCGGGGGTCTACCTCGACGCTTACGGTGAGGACCCCCAGCGCCGTCGTATCGCCCAGATCTACGTGCTCTACGCCCAGCGTCTGCGCACCGCGAACGCGATGGACTTTGACGACCTGTTGGTCAACGCCGTGGCGATGATGAAGGCCGACGAACACGTATTGCGCTCGTACCAGGAACGCTTTAAGTACCTCTTGGTCGACGAGTTCCAAGACACCAACGGCGTGCAGAACGAGCTGGTCATGATGCTCGCCGCCGAGCATCGCAACCTGTGCGTGGTGGGCGACTCGGACCAGTCGATCTACCGCTTTCGGGCAGCCGACGTGCGCAACATCTTGCAGTTCGAGCTGCGCTTTCCTGATGCGCAAGTCATCTTGCTCGAGCAGAACTTTCGCTCCACCCAGACGATCCTCGACGCCGCCAACGCCGTCATCGCCAAGAACGCCAGCCGTCACGCGAAGAACCTCTTCACCGACGGCGACCAGGGCGAGAAGATTCGTCTTTACCGCGCGGGCGACGAGTACGACGAGGGTCGTTGGGTGGCGAGTGAACTGCGACGCCTGCGCAGCGAGCACGGTCTCAGTTGGAACGAAATGGCGGTCTTCTATCGCACCAACGCCCAGAGCCGAGTCTTAGAAGAAGAGATGTTGCGCGCAAGTGTGCCCTATCGGGTGATCTCGGGCATGCGCTTTTACGACCGCAAGGAGATAAAGAGCACGCTCGCCTACGCCCGTTTGATCGTGAACCCCCGCGACGAGGCGTCGGCCCGAAGGGTCATCAACGAGCCCAAGCGCGGCATTGGCGAGTCGGCCCAGGCCAAGATCGGCGCCTACGGCGCCGAGCACGGACTGTCCTTTGCCGAAGCGTGCCACTACGGCGCGGCGGCGGGCCTCACCGGACGGGCGCTCGCCGGTGCGGCGAAGTTCTCCTTCATGCTCGATGAACTCCGGGCGCTGGCCAACGACCTCAGCCCACGTGAGTTGATCGACGCGATCGTTCGCGAGTCGGGCATGGGGGACGCCTTGCGCGCCGAGGACTCCGACGAGGCGTACTCGCGACTGGAGAACCTGGGCGAACTCGCGTCGGCGGCCGCGCAGTACGACACGTTGCTCGACTTCGTCGAACGGATGGCGCTCGTCGCCGACTCCGATCAACTCGACAGCGGTGAAGGGGCGATCTCACTCATGACCCTGCACGTCGCGAAGGGTCTCGAGTATCCCGCCGTGGTGGTGACGGGACTCGAAGAGACGGTCTTCCCGCATCGGCGCGCGCTCTCGGACGACGCCGAGTTAGAAGAAGAGCGGCGCCTGTGTTACGTCGGGATCACGCGCGCCATGCGCCATCTCAGTTTGACCCACGCCTGGAGTCGCACGATGTGGGGTCATCGCGTGGAATCCATTGCGAGTCGCTTCCTCCAGGAGATCCCCCCCGAGCTCGTGACCGATCTCTCATCCACGTTGCCGACGCGACGGTCGAGCTTCTCCCTAGACGACGACGGCTTTGTTGGACGCAGCACGGAGTTCACCGAGGGCCGAGCCTTCGGCACCGGGGCGGCGCCACCCGTGCGTTCTACGGGCGCGGAGAAGTTAGGTCTCGCGGTGGGTGAGCGGGTGGTGCACGATCGTTTCGGCGAGGGCGTGGTCGTGCGCGTCGAAGGCGAGGGTTCCCACGCGAGAGCGGCCGTCAATTTTGACGAGCACGGCACGAAACATCTGGTACTGGCGATGACGCCACTGCGACGCGCGTAGGTGTTCACGTAGCGAAGTGTCCCAGGCGGGACTTTTGAGCGCTCGAGAGAACGAAAACTTTCGGACTCTTCGGGCGCAGTCATTGATTGTTTGAAGTGATTAGAGGTCGCCGTCGCTTAAGGGACCAATTGTCACTTTCGTGATAGACCTGCTTGAAGAACGGCGTTTTCCTGTCAGGAGGCCGAGATGATGGAGCGAACCTCAACCCGAGCGTACGTTTCCCTCTTGACGAGATCGAAGCGCCAACGACGATTCGTTGGACTAACGGGCGCTCTCGCACTCGCCCTGGCGGTCCTTGGGGCCGGTCTCACGTCGTCGTCGTCGTTCGCCCAATCGAACCTCACGTGGGGGAGCGCCATTGAGGTTCCCGGTTCGGCTTCGCTCAACGTCGGTGGCAACGGGTACGTGTTCGCGATCTCATGCGCTTCGGCCGGCGACTGCAGCGCCGTTGGTTCATACACAGACGGCTCGAACAACTTGCAGGGATTCGTCGTAAGTGAATCCAGCGGCACGTGGGGGAGCGCCATCGAAATCCCCGGTTTGGGCTCACTCAGTGGTGGCAGCAATGCGGACCCGGAGTCGATCTCGTGCCCCTCGGTCGGTAACTGCAGTGTCGGTGGCTACTACCGCGACAGCTCTGGCGCGCATCAGGCCTTTGTTGTTGGCGAGACGAACGGCACGTGGGACAGCGCCGAAGAAGTTCCGGGAACGGCCACACTCAACGTGGGCGGATCGGCCAACGCGTACACGATCTCGTGCTCCTCGGCCGGTAACTGCGGTGCCGGCGGCTCCTACAGCGACAGTTCCGGCGCGCATCAGGCCTTCGTTGATGGCGAGACGAACGGTACGTGGGGCAGCGCCGAAGAAGTTCCGGGAACGGCCACACTCAACGTGGGCGGATCGGCCAACGTGTACATGATCTCGTGCTCCACATCTGGCAACTGCAGCGCCGGTGGACCCTACAACGACGGCTCGAGCCACTACCAGGGATACGTCGTGAGTGAGACGAACGGCACGTGGGGCGACGCCATCGAGATCCCCGGATTGGGCTCACTTAACAGTGCCGGGAACGCGTACCTGTACACGATCTCGTGCTCCTCGGCCGGTAACTGCGGTGCCGGCGGCTCCTACAAAGACGGTTCGAACTACAACCAGGCTTACGTCGCCAGTGAATCGAACGGCACGTGGGGCAACGCCATCGAGGTTCCCGGCACGGCCACGCTCAACGCCAACGGCGACGCAGAACTTTTTTCGATCTCGTGCCCCTCGGCCGGTAACTGCAGCGCCGGTGGTTACTACAGCGACAGTGCCAACAAGTACCAGGCTTACGTGGTGAGTGAAACCAGTGGGACCTGGGCCATCGCGACCGAGGTTCCCGGCACGGCCACGCTCAACGCGGGCGGCGACGCGTACGCCAATTCAGTGTCGTGCAGCAGCGTTGGCAACTGCGGCGCCGGTGGCACCTACAAGGACGGCTCGAACAACTACCAGGCTTACGTCGTCAATGAATCGAACGGCACGTGGGGGAGCGCCATCGAGGTTCCCGGCACGGCCACGCTCAACACGGGCGGCAACGCGTACATTAACTCGATTTCGTGCACCGCCGATGGCAGTTGCAGCGCGGGCGGCGCCTTTACCGATGGTGCAAATAAATTTCAAGCCATGGTTGACGACCTGACCGTGACCACTTCAACCACGACCACTTCAACCACGACCACTTCAACCACGACCACCACCACGACGTCGACCACGCTCCCGAGGAAGTCTGTTCCCGGCGCGCCTCATATTCACGCATCGTCGTCTTCGAAGGGTGGCATATCAATCTCGGTGGTGGGGATAACGAAGAACGGTGGAAGTCCCATCTCGAAATACCAATATTCACTGAACAGCAAGTCCTGGGTCAACGTTATGAAGAACTCCCACGGAGTGTTCGTTATTCTTCATCTGATCTCACACAAGACCTACGGTGCTCGACTGCGGGCCATCAATAGTGTTGGTGCGGGGGCGCCGTCCAACGCAGTCAAGGTGACGGTGAAATAGAACCAAATTGGGCCCGATGTCGTTCGGCGCGTCGAAGAGCGTGGGCGGTCGTAATTTAAGGCGTTCACGGTGCGAAACATGTTGCGATGATTACTGCCTGTCCTCCGTGCCTAAATCGTTCTTAAGAATTGTCGACACCAATTAGAAGGACTGTCAACAGAGGTGCGAGACTGGTACCTCATGACTCCCGTTCGCGCCCGGCACGCCTATCGTCCCCCCGTCAAGCCGAGCGCCGTTCGTCTATCGCCCTTCGTGTACTGGCGTCGGCGCGCGCTAGTGCTCTTGTCGGTCGTCACGATCGTGGTTCTGGGCTATCTCGGGATCACCCTGGGCTTGGCGCTGACGAACCCGTCCTACGGCGTTTCCTTTCAGGCGCGCTTCGCCGAGTGGGGGCGCCAGCACGGGCTGGGCCGCGAGGTGACCTGGGCCGAGTCTGAGTACTACCGACTAAACCGACCCAAAGTCGGTGGGGCGCCGCCATTGAGCTCCTTTGGCACTGGACCCACGGTCTTAAAGGTTCCCCAAGGAGTTCACTTGCCCGCGCCCACGAGGATCCCTACCCCGGCGGCCACGGCGCTACCGGGCGAGGGAGTGTGGCACGTTATCGGTCGTGAAACGGCCAACGGCACGCCCACCACCTACGAAGCCTTCGTCCGTCCGAACGCCCTGAACACCAGTTACGTCGTCGGTGTGGTGTGGATGGATCCCAAACTTTTGCAGGCGCAACTCTACTCGGGTTCGTCAATTCCCGGGGGAGGACCGTACCCGTACTCGGCACCTATCTCCGTGAAATCCTCGAGGAGCCTCGTCGACGCGTTCAACGCCGGATTCTTAATGGCCGACGCCAACGGCGGCTACTACACCAGCGGCAAGACGATTATGCCCCTGCGTGTCGGCGCGGCCTCGGCGGTCATCTTCAAAGACGGTTCGATGACGGTGGGCAAGTGGGGCCGTGACGTCACGATGACCAACCAGGTCTCCTCGGTTCGCCAGAATCTCGATCTCATTGTCGACAACGGTAAGCCCGTCGCGGGACTGACCAACGCCAACCTCGCCAAGTGGGGCTTGACGCTGGGGGGAGCGTACAACGTGTGGCGTTCGGGACTGGGCGTCACCAGTGACGGCGCGTTGGTCTACGTAGGGGGACCGAGTCTGTCCATCAGTGACCTCGCCAATGTCTTGGTGCGCGCCGGCGCGGTTCGGGGAATGGAACTCGACATCAACACCGACTGGGTGTCGTTCTCATCCTTTACCGGTCCCCTCAACACGCCGATCACCGGTACCAACGGCACGAGCCTATTGAGCGGGATGCTCGAGCCGCCGTCGCACTACTTCGCCTCATGGTGGACGCGTGACTTCTTTACGATGTCGCTGCGCAGTGCCGCCGCCACGACCGCCGCGAGCGGCTAGGGCGTCTAGCGGTTGGCCACCTTGAGCCACAGCGCCGTGGGCAGGTGGCGCAGCAGGAAAAAGACGTAGCGCAAGAGTGGCGGGCTCCAGATGACCGGGTCGTTGCTGGCGAGGCCGCGCATCACGTTTTCCGCCACTTCGTTGGGCCCGGTCGTGAAGGGCGGTTCGGCGGCGCCGACGGTCATCTTGGTGCGCACGACGGCCGGACGAAGGAGTTGGAGTTTGACGCCGGTGCCCTCCAGGGACTGGGCTAGGCCCCCGCAGAGCCGGTCCAATCCCGCTTTGGCGCCCCCGTAGAGGTAGGCGTTGGGTCGAACACGTATCGCCGCGGCCGAACTCATCACCAAAATGCGACCGCGTCCCTGGGCGACGAGGCGCCGGCGAATCTCGGCCAGGGCGGCGACCGGCCACGTGACGTTCACCGTCATCATCCGCGCCGACGCGTCGGCGTCCTCTTCGTAGGCTTTTTGATCGCCGAGCAGACCCACGGCAATAATCACGAGATCGATCTGATCACCGACTTTTTCGAACGCGTCGGATACGGTGCGCGCGGCGTGCTGAGGTTCTTCGGCGTCGAAGAGCACGGTGGCGGTCGTGGTGGCGCCGTACTCTTGGGCCTCTAAGGCCGCCGCGTCCAAGAGTGCTTGACTGCGCCCAGCCAGGATCACCGTGTGCGCACGCGCGGCGCAGAGCTTCTTGGTAATGGCGCGCGCGATGTCCGAACTGCCACCGAAGACCACGACGTTCTGAGGTTGACCGAAAGCGTTTTCCATGCTTACTTTCCTACTAGACCAAGACGTTGGGCGAGGTCGCTCGTCAACTGTCCCTTCGGATCAACGTCCGACTTGACCTTGAGGAACTCCTCCAGACGTGGGTACATGGTGCCAACCCAGTTGGCGTTCAAGCGGGCGTCCTTGGCGAAGTAGACCCGACCGCTCGCGGCGGCCACCAACTCGTCGAGCTCGTCGAGCACCCCGGGCAGGGTCGGCGATCCCACGGGAAGATCGAGCGCCAACGTCCAACCGGCTAACGGAAACGACAGGGGCGAGGGGTTGCCGGGCCCGAAACGCTTCAACACGGCGAGAAAGCTGGCGAGGCGCGACTCCGAGAGCTGTTCGATCACCCCAACGACGCACTCGCTCGCCTCATCGGGTACGCAAAACTGGTACTGCACAAAGCCTCGCGGGCCGTAGAGGCGGTTCCAGTTACTCACGCCGTCTAAGGGGTGAAAGAATGTGGCGAGCGACTGGGCTTCGCCCACTTCGTGTCGAGGGGCCGAGCGATACCAGAATTCGTCAAAGACTTTCACACTCCAGCGGTTCAAGAGACCACTGGGCGCCACGAAGGGGATCGGCAGCGAACGGGCGCGGGGTCCCTTTAACGACGCGTGCTCGACGTCCGCGCCCTTTGCGTGGTTGCCCCGAGTCAATATGGCGCGGCCTCGACGGGCGCCCCGAGCCATGCAGTCGACCCAGGCCACCGAGTAGCGATATTCGGCGTCACCGATGACCATGGCCTCCATCACACTTGCGAGATCGTCAAAGCGCTCCGTGTCGACCAGCATCTGATTGGTCTCAATGGGCAACATCTGCAGCGTGAGCGACGTTACGACGCCGGTGAGACCCATTCCGCCCATCGTCGCCCAGAAGAGCTCGGGCTCCAGCGAAGGCGAGAGCGTGAACGCGCCCACGGGCGTCACGAGGCGCATGGAAAGAACGTGACTCGCGAAGGAGCCATCGACGTGGTGGTTCTTGCCGTGCACGTCCGCGGCGATGGCGCCACCCATCGTGACCTGACGTGTGCCGGGCGTGACGGGGATGATCCAGCCAAGGGGTATCGACACCGCGAGCAACTCATCGACCGAGACCCCCGCGCCGACGGTCACCGTCCCGTCGGGGTCGATCGCGCTGATTCCGGCGAGGTGCCGGTTGCTCACTATGACGCCGCCGCTCAGCTGGGCGGCGTCGCCGTAGCTGCGCCCGAGCCCTCGGGCGANNGCGCCCGAGTCCGCGCGCGATGACGCGCTCACCCGAGCTGAATTCGCGTAGGAGGTCCTCTTCACTCTCGGGGGTTCGAACCGTCGCCCAGGACTTGGTGGTCCGGCCCCAGCCCGTAAGGACGGTCTCACTCACTGGTAGACACCAACGGCCATCAGGATGGCCCAGACCAGTATCAGTAACTGGACCGTGCGATCGTGCAAGACCAGATCTTCGGGCGCGGCTCCGTTTCCGGCTTCGACCGAGCGCAGAATGAAGAGCATGGCGAAGACCACCGGTATGACGCTCAGTCGCCCGGCCATAACCCCGTCGTGGTTCTTCGACAGGCCCGTGGACGACGCGTCAAAAGCCCACAGACAGTAGCCGGTGACGACGACCGAGGCGCACATGGTGAGTGCCGAGTCGAGAAAGTTGCTGCTGTACTCGGCCAGTACCTTTCTCGTCGTTCCGGCGCCAATCTGCTTTAGTTCTCCGTCGCGTTTGCCGACGACGAGAAAGAGAGCGCCAAAGGAGACGACGACCAAAAACCAACTGGAGACCGCGATGTGCGACGCGGCCGCTCCCGCGATGGCGCGCAGAAAGTACCCACTGGCCACCGCGCCGAGTTCGATGACGGCTACGTTCTTCAGCCAAAAGATGTAGACCAGCGAGATGACCACGTAGAGTCCGAGGACGACGTAAAAATTCTGCGGGCGAGGAATCGCCAAAGGCAACAAGAAACCTGCGACGACCAGGACCACGGCGGCCGTTCGCGCACTGCGAGCTCCGAGTTGGCCCGACGCGATGGCCCGAAAGCGCTTCGTGGGGTGCTCACGGTCGGCGGCGACGTCGCGCAGGTCATTCAAGAGATACAGCCCCGACGCGACGAAGCAAAAGGCGAAGAAGGCGATGACGGTGTGGCGGGCCACGTTGGCGTGCAATAACGTGCCCGCGGCCGCGGGCGCCACAATGATGAGTCCGTTCTTGACCCACTGCCAGGGCCGCATCGCCGAGAACACGGCGCGTAACTTTCCACGCTCGATGGGGGAGTCAATCGTCACGACCAATAACGCTAGTCGCGGGTCGCAATGTCCTCGAAAACGAAAGTCGTCGGAAAATCAGGCAGTTCGAGTGGCCTCTATGCTGAGTTGCTGATGAAGCGCACGTATCGAGTCGTAGTTGCCAAACCCGGTCTCGACGGACATGACCGTGGCGCGAAAGTCATCGCGCGGACCCTGCGTGACGCGGGCTTTGAGGTCGTGTACACCGGGCTACACCAAACGCCGGAGCAGATTGTCCAGGCCGTTATCCAAGAGGACGCTGACGCCCTTGGCCTCTCCCTGCTCTCGGGCGCACATTTGGTGCTCGTGCCGCGCGTCGTGAATCTCTTGAAGGAGCACGGGCGAGAGGACGTGTTGCTCGTCGTGGGCGGGATCATCCCCGATCACGACATCCCCGCCCTGGAGGCCGGTGGCGTGGCGCGCGTCTTTACTCCGGGCGCGTCGCTCGACGAGATCGGTACGTGGCTTGAAGCGACGCTCGACGCGCGAGAGTAAACCAGGGCCGAGGTCCTGGGGCGATGTCCACGAGCACGTAAGGGCGACGAACGCCAATGTTCACTAAGAGGTCGACGGCGAAGCAAGTGCGGTTGTCGTCGCGGGGTGGGTTCGTCGCGCGCGCTAATCCGAGATCATTGTTCCTCGTGCTCACGTTGGCGGGACTCATCATCGTCGAGGCGATACGCGAGGGCGGTTTTTGGAAACCTGACGCGTTGGTGGTCACGGTCGTGGCCCTGATCTTGCTCGTGGTCCAACTTGCGCACCTGGCCCCAGATCGGCGGAGCCGGGCCGTGGTCGTGACGCTTGGCCTGCTCGCGTTGTGGTGGTTTCTTCGCGCCGTCGCCGAGGGTTCGGCGAGTAGTTTTCTGCCTCTGGGCGCGAGCGTCCTTGGCTTCGCCGGCGCCTTCGTCACGGTTCGCACGTTGACGCCCTCGCAAAAGCAGTCGGCCGGTTCCTTCGTCGCCGGTTTGGGCGCCGTGGGCGCCGTAGTGGGTTTTGTCGGAATGATTTGGCGCTGGTACCCCATGGCGATGCCGGCGCAACATCTGTGGCGACTCTCGACCACACTCACCTACGCCGACGCCGCGGGCGTATTTCTCGCCATAAGTTTGCTGGTGGCGCTGGCGGGTGGGCCCCGACCCTGGATGGCTCGGGTGAGCGCGTGCCTCTGTGTCGCTGGTCTGATCGCGACGCAGAGTCGCGGGGCCCTTCTCGCGTTCGTGTGCGCGTGCGCCCTAGTGCCGTGGCGCCAGTACGTGTTGTTTCTCGTGCCGCTTCTTTGCGGATTCGCGCTCGGCGTCGTCGCGGTGGCGACCTCACCGTCGACCGACGCCGTGCCGGTGCTCGGCGTGGTGCTAGTGGCGGCGGTGGTGATGTCGCTCGCGCGGGTGCCTTCGATGGGCCATTGGAAGTGGCGGCGTCGCGACGTCGTCCTTACCGTAGCGGTGGCGCTCGGTGCACTGATCGGGACGGCATTGTTGTTGCACTCAGAGATCGCTCTGCGAGCGCTCGCACCGAGCGACCAAGACCGAGCCGCCGAGTGGAGTGCGGCGTTCCATCAGTTCCTGTCGTCCCCGTTCTTCGGTGTGGGGCCCGATCGCCTCCTGCACTTTCACGCGGTCGACGGTACCGTTGCCTCATTCGCGCACAACGAATACCTTCAGGTCGCGGCCGACGGCGGACTCCTTGGCGTGGCCCTTTTGGCGCTCGCCGCTACGGCGCTCGGTAGGGCCGTTCGTCGCGTGGACGCGTTGACCTCGTGCGCGGTGGGCGCTCTGGTGTGTCTGGCGGTTGCGGGACTCCTCGACTTTGACTGGCACCTCTCCGTCCTTGGGCTCCTCGGCGGATGGGTCGCGGGACTGGCGACGAGGGCATCGCCGGGCGCGGATGCGATTTAGTGGTATATCTATCGTCGCGGCAAGGTTCGTGGGTAACCGTGTCCTTGTTTAGGTTCGGTTGCCACCATTGAGGGGGAGAGTTCGATGAGCTTCAATAGTCGATTTAAGTCGGCGTCCGTCGTGGCCACGGCCGTGCTCGTTTTTGGCATCGCGTTGCCCTTGGTGAGTAATGGATCCATCACGGGGGCCGTCGGAAATAAGAGCAAGGTAACGAAGACAACAGTGGCCAAGAAAAAGGCCTCGACGGTAGTGATCACGGTGGTGAAATTTTCCGCCAAGAGCGCTACGTTGACGCCGGCGGCGAAACTAGAGTTGACGACGCTGTCGAAAGCGATCGCGGGAAAAAAGGTGTTCATTACCGGCTTCTCCAAGGGCAACGAGAAACTGGCCACGAAACGTGACATGGCGGTGTTCCATTACCTCGAGAGCAAGATCAAGTTTGGTGCAACGGTGCAACAGGACACAGCCACTTCCTTGAATCAGGTCGACGTGCGCTGGGTGAAAGCGACGTAAGACCCTGCAAGAACCTTGATTGATGAAGTTGCCCTCTGGTCGGCTTGATTTCGCATTGTGTGAGACGCGTGCCAGCGCGGGCGTGCGCCGTGTGGCCAGACGCGGTTTCCCAAAATGATCGCCATTGAGTGCCAGCGATGGCGTGACGTGTGTTGAACAAAAATTCCGCGCTCGGGCCCACTCGATTCTCGCCGATAGGATGCCCGTGGAGAAACTGGCGGGCATAATGCGAAAGCGATGAACCCCCCACCGATGAAATGAAGGCAGAAGTCAATGGATCTCTTTGAGTATCAGGGCAAGCAGTACTTCGCGCGCTACGGCATCGCGGTGTCACCCGGTGACGTCGCCGACACGGTCGAAGCGGCCATCGCCGTCGCCGAGCGGGTCGGCTACCCCGTCGTGGTGAAGGCTCAGGTGAAGGTCGGCGGCCGTGGCAAGGCCGGGGGGGTCAAACTCGCCAACAACGTCGACGAGGTGAGGACCCACGCCGGCAACATTCTCGGACTCGACATCAAAGGACACGTCGTACGGCGTCTGTGGATCGAACGATCGAGCGACATCGCCAAGGAGTACTACGCCTCATTCACGCTCGACCGGCCGAACAAGACGCACCTGGGCATGCTGAGTGCGCAAGGTGGCGTGGAGATCGAGATCGTGGCCGAGGAGAATCCCGAGGCCATTGCGTTCCTGTCCATCGATCCGGTGCGTGGGCTCGACCTGGCGACGTCGCGCCGCTGGGTCGCCGAGGCTGAGCTCGATGAGGTCGCGCGCGAGCAGACCGCGGAACTCCTCGTCAAGCTGTACGACTGTTACACCGAGGGTGACTGTGACCTCGCCGAGATCAATCCGCTGATCCTTACCCCCGAGGGCGTGGTGCACGCCCTCGACGCGAAGGTGACCTTGGACGAGAACGCGTCGTTTCGCCACCCCGAGTGGGAAGCGTTCCGTGAGGACGAGTTCGAGGACCCCCGGGAAAAGATGGCCAAGGCGAAGGGTCTCAACTACATCGGTCTCGACGGCACGGTGGGCATCATCGCCAACGGCGCGGGACTGGCGATGTCGACCTTGGACGTGGTGAATCAAGTGGGGGGAACGGCTGCGAACTTCTTGGACATCGGCGGGGGCGCCAACGCCGACGTCATGGCGGCCGCGCTCGAACTGATAAACGCCGACCCCAAGGTGAAGTCAATCTTTGTCAATATCTTTGGGGGCATCACGCGGGTGGACGAGGTCGCCCAGGGCGTGCTCGAAGCGCTGGAGCGCGTAAAGATCACGTCGCCCATCGTGCTACGACTCGACGGGACCAACGCCGAGGCGGGCCGCGCGTTGCTGGCGCCACACGTGAGCGCGAACTTGATGACCGAGCCAACGATGTTGGACGCTGCGCGCCGCGCCGTGGCGCTGGCGAAGTAGGTACCGCGATGAGCATCTTTGTCGACGAACACACCAAGGTCATCGTGCAGGGCTTGACCGGTGGCCAGGGGCGATTTCACGGACTTCGCAATCGGGACTACGGCACCCAGGTCGTGGGAGGCGTGACGCCCGGCAAGGGCGGCGCCGACGTGGAGGGCATCCCCGTGTTCAACTCCGTGAGAGAGGCGGTTGACGCGACCGGGGCCAGTGCGTCGTTCGTGGTGGTGCCGCCGAAGTTCGCCGCCAACGCCATCATTGAAGCGGCCGAGGGCGGCATCACCTTCATCGTGTGCATCACCGAGGGCATCCCCGCGCGTGACGAGGCCGTGACCTACAACCGCCTCGTCGAGGAGTTCCCGGGCGTGCGCCTGCTCGGTCCGAACTGTCCGGGCATCATCAGTCCCGGTAAGTGCAACATCGGCATCACCTCGGGCGACATCGCCCTGGCCGGAGGTCCGGTGGGCATCGTGTCGAGGTCGGGAACGCTGACCTATCAGGCGCTGCACGAACTGAGCCAACAGGGCGTCGGCCAGACGACCTGCGTGGGCATCGGCGGCGACCCGGTACCGGGCACGAACTTCATCGACTGTCTGGCTGCGTTTCAAGCCGACCCCGAGACCAAGGCCGTGATGATGATTGGCGAGATCGGCGGCTCGGAGGAAGAGCGCGCCGCTGAGTGGATCAAGCTCAACATGACCAAGCCCGTCGTTGCGTACGTCGCGGGCGTCACCGCGCCCCCCGGACGCAAGATGGGCCACGCCGGCGCCATCATCTCGGGCTCGAAGGGGACCGCTCAGGCCAAGATGGAGGCCCTGCGCGACGCGGGCGTGCACGTCTGTGCGAACCCCACCGAGGCCGGCGCGAAGATGGTCGACATCGTCCGAGCGATGTAGCCGTTGGATCCGGTGCGTCTCTGTGTGCTGGTCTCGGGATCGGGCACCATCCTGGAAGCGATGTTGGAAGCCGATGTCGAGGTGACCCTCGTCGCGGCGGATCGACCCTGTCGGGCACTGGACGTCGCTCGGACCGCAGGCGTTCGAGCGCTACTCGTGGATCGTCAGAAGTTCGGCGGCTTTCGTGCGACGTTCGATCGCGCGGCGTACAGCGAGGAGTTGGCGCGCGCATTGCAGGGCGAGCACATCGATCTCGTCGCGATGGCGGGCTTTGGCACGATCGTCACGGGCGACTTTCATCGAGCCTTCCCGGGGCGCGTGCTCAACACGCACCCGAGTCTTTTGCCGGACTTCGCGGGTTGGCACGCGGTGGCGGCGAGCCTGAAGGCGGGCGTGCGCGAGTCGGGTTGCACGGTGCACGTCGCGACCGAAGCGCTGGACGACGGACCGATTCTCGCTCAACGTCGCGTCCAGGTCTTCTCCGACGACGACGAGTCGTCGTTGCACGAGCGCATAAAGGCGGTGGAGCGAGTGCTCTATCCCGAGGTCGTCGCTAGGGTAATGGCGTCACTCGCGCAGGGCCGTGAGCCCGAGAGCGTGGCCGGTGCCTTGGAGGAGAACTAGATGCGAGCGTTGTTGAGCGTGTTCGACAAGACCGAGCTCGTCGAGTTCGCCCGGGGGCTGAGCGACGCGGGCGTGGAACTGGTGGCGTCGGGGGGCACCGCGAAGGTCCTGCACGACGCGGGCGTTGCCCACCTCGACGTCGCGGACGTGACGGGCTCTCCCGAAATGTTGGACGGACGCGTGAAGACCTTGCACCCGCGCATCCACGCGGGCATCCTGGCCGATCTCGATCGGCCCGAGCACCTCACGGCGCTGGATGAACACGACATCACCCCGATTGATCTCGTGGTGTGTAATCTCTATCCTTTTTTGTCGAATCCCTCAATTGAACTCATTGATATCGGTGGGCCTGCGATGGTGCGCGCCGCGGCGAAGAACTATCGCCGTGTCGGTGTCGTCACGAGTCCATCGCAGTATGACAAGGTGCTTGAAGAGATCGTGACGACGCGAACGCTGTCGAACGCCACCCGTCACGAGCTCGCTCGCGCGGCCTTCGCGCACACGGCGACCTACGACGCGCAGATCGTTCGTTGGTTCGATGCCGGCGCCGAGTTGGGCGAGGCGCCCAGCGCCATTGACGCCGTCGTGCCCGAGACGTTGCACCTCACGCTCGAACGCGCCGCCGTCACGCGCTACGGCGAGAATCCCCACCAATTCGCCGCGCGTTATCGCTTCGCTGGCACGACGCCCTGGTGGGACGGGGTGACCCAGCACGCGGGCAGCGAAATGTCCTATCTCAATCTCTTTGACGCGGACGCGGCGTGGCGACTCGTGCACGAATTACGTTCCGACGCGCCCTCGCACGAGGCGGTGGCGATAGTGAAGCACGCCAACGCCGCGGGCGCGGCGTTGGGATCCACGCTGGGTGAGGCCTTCTCCCGCGCCCTGGCCGCCGACCCCCAAAGTGCCTTTGGTGGCGTCGTCGCGGTCGCGGGCTTCGTTGACGATGTTCTGGCGCAACTGATCGCCGCCGGCCCCCAGTGCGATGTCATTGTCGCCAGTGGCTTCTCCGAAGGGGCCGTCGCCTCGTTGGTGGCACGACGAAAGGCGACGCGACTGCTCAGCGCCCCCGCCCCCGAACCTCTCGGGCTCTCGATTCGTACCTTTGGCGACAGTGCGCTGGTGCAAAACGCCGACGAGCTGGTCGTGCCCGTGAGTGCGTGGCGCTGTGTCACCAACGCCACGCCCACGAGCCAACAGCTCCAGGACTTACTGGTCGCGTGGCGCGTGTGCGCGCGCACGACGTCCAACGCCATCGTCATCGCGCGTGACGGCGTCGCGGTGGGCGTCGGCGCGGGTCAGCAGTCCCGTGTCGTCGCGGCCGGCATCGCGGTCGTCAAGGCCGGTGAATTCGCCACTGGCGCCGCCGCGGCGTCGGACGCCTTCTTCCCCTTCGCCGACGGTCTCGAGTCGTTGACGGGCGCCGGAGTCACTTCGGTCGTGCAGCCCGGCGGATCAGTGCGCGACACCGAGATCATCGAAGCGGCGAACAGCGCCGGCATCGTCATGATGCTCACCGGTGAGCGTCACTTTCGACATTAGGAGAGCAATGAGCGCAGAACTACTCGACGGCGAACGTGTGGCCGGTCGAATCAAGATGGAGTTGGCCGACCGGGTACAGCGACTGTACGTCGCCGGGCGAAGACCGGGACTCGGGACGATTCTGGTCGGGGACGAGCCTTCGAGCGCGCGCTACGTCGCGATGAAGATTGCCGAGTGCGCCGAGATCGGGGTCCGTTCCTTTGACGTCCACCTTCCCGACAGCGCCACCCAACACGACATCGAAGAGGTCGTCGATCGCTTCAACGCGGACCCGTCGGTTCACGCGATTCTGGTGCAACTGCCGCTGCCGAGTGGGGTAAATGAAGAGCAGGTGCTGTTGCGCGTGGATCCCGAGAAGGACGTGGACGGGCTCCACCCGACCAACCTCGGACGGCTGGTCATGGGCGTGCCCGGGCCGCTGCCGTGCACGCCCATTGGCATCGTGGAGTTGCTCGCCGCCTACGACGTGCCCGTCGAGGGTCAACACGTGGTGATCATCGGACGGGGTCTCACGATCGGACGACCGTTGGCGCTCCTCATGGCGATGCGCCGGCCGGGCTGTAACGCGGCGGTGACCGTCGTGCACACTGGCGTTGAGCGGATGGCCGAGTTGGTCCGCAGCGCCGACGTCGTCGTGGCCGCGGCCGGAAGAGCCGGTCTCGTGACACGCGACATGGTCAAACCGGGCGCCGCCGTCGTAGGGGCCGGGACAAGTTGGTCCGGTAAGAAGTTGCTGAGTGACGTCGCCGACGACGTGGCCGATGTCGCGCGTTGGGTGACGCCGCGACTCGGTGGCGTCGGTCCGATGACCCGTGCCATGCTGTTACGCAACGCCGTGCTGGCCGCGGAGAAGGTTCAATGACGACATCCGACGAGAAGGGCCGCGAGTTCGACGAGCGCCCCTGGGGCTCTTATACGGTGCTGGACGACGAGCTCTTCGATCACAAGGTCAAGCGCCTCGTCGTCGCGCCGGGCAAGCGGCTGAGTTATCAAAAACACGGCCAACGGGCCGAGCACTGGTTCATCGTGAACGGAACGGCCACCGTCACGATCGACGGCGTCGAGCGTGACTATCGCGCCGGCGACAGTGTCGATATTGCTCTGGGTCAAGCGCACCGTTGCGAAAACCGGGGCTCGACGCCGGTCGTGTTGATCGAGGTGCAGTACGGCACCTACTTCGGCGAAGACGACATCGAACGACTCGAAGACGATTTCGGACGAGACTAGTAGTTTCGTGCGCGTCGACGAACTCCTCGCGGACGGGCTGACTCGATCCTTTGAGTTCTTCCCGCCCAAATCTGACGAGGAGAGCGCGGTCCTCGAGCGGTCCCTGCGCGAACTCGAACAGTTGGATCCCTCGTTCGTCTCGGTGACCTATCGCGGGGGGCGGGCGTCGCGTCAGCGAACCTTCGATCTCGTGACGCGTATCCAACAAGCCGGTGGCGTGACGGCGATGGCGCATCTGATCTGCGTGGGCCATCGGCGAGACGAGATGCGCGATCTATTGAAGAACTACCTCGACGCGGGCGTGACGAACGTCATGGCCCTCGGGGGCGATCTGCCCGAGGACCCCTCGCTCGAGCCGTCGGACTTCACCTACGCGCTCGAGCTCGTCGAACTGGCGCGAGAAGTGGGCCAGTTCTGCGTGGGCGTCGGCGCCCATCCCCAGGGTCACCCCCGCTCGAAGGATTACGCCTCGGATCGATTGCATTTGGCAAGAAAGCTCGACGCCGCGGACTTTGCCGTCACGCAGTTCTTCTTCGAGGCGGATGAGTGGGTCCGGCTCGTTGGCGACCTCGCCGACCTGGGCGTCGAAAAACCGGTCATCCCGGGCATCATGCCGGTCACCACGTTAGGCGGCGTCGAACGAATGGCTTCGATGGGCGCTCGCGTGCCGGCCGCTCTCGTCGCGCGTCTCGACGCCGCGAACGTTGCCGGGGGCCCCTCGGCCGTTCGTCGCGAAGGCATTGTCGCGGCCACGGAACTCTGCGCGGAACTTCTCGGCGTTGGGGTGCCGGGACTGCATTTCTACACTCTCAATCGCTCGACGGCGACGCGTGAGATCTGTCGCGCACTCTTCTCTTAAATCCGAACAAAAGGGACCTTGTGCCCCAAAAGTCCGTGACGGCAATCGCCGTAGAATGAACCTATGGCTGAGAAAATAACTGTAAACGCGGACGGGGTACTGCACGTCCCGGATAACCCCATCATCCCCTACATCGAGGGTGACGGCATCGGCGTGGACATCTGGCCCGCGTCACGACTCGTGCTCGACGCGGCCGCGAAGAAGTACGGCAAGACCGTGGAGTGGAAGGAAGTGCTCGCGGGTCAAAAGGCCTTCGACGAAACCGGCGACTGGCTACCCGAACAGACCGTGGTGGACTTTCGCGAGTACCTCATCGGTATCAAGGGTCCACTGACGACGCCCATCGGTGGGGGCTTTCGATCGCTGAACGTCGCGTTGCGCCAGATCCTCGATCTCTACGTCTGCCTGCGCCCGGTGCGCTGGTTCCAGGGCGTGCCCTCGCCGGTGAAGCGGCCCGATCTCGTGGACATGGTGATCTTTCGTGAGAACACCGAGGACGTCTACGCCGGGCTCGAGCTTGAGGCCGGCAGCGCCGACGCCGACAAGCTGCGCGCGTTCGTGAAGGAGTCCTATGGCTGGGACGTGCGCGAGATGAGTGGCCTCGGTCTCAAACCGATCTCGGAGTTTGGCTCGAAGCGCCTCATTCGCGCGGCCCTAAAGTACGCGATCAGCCACGACCGTGAGTCGGTGACCCTGGTGCACAAGGGCAATATTCAGAAGTTCACCGAAGGGGCCTTTATGAAGTGGGGCTACCAACTCGTCAAGGAAGAGTTCGACGACGTCGCGGTTGGCTGGGACGACTGTAATGGCAAGCCCGGCTCGAAGGTGCTCGTGAAGGACGTCATCGCGGACATCGTGTTCCAACAGGCCCTGTTGCGCCCGGCGGAGTTCGACGTGCTGGCGACCACGAACTTGAACGGCGACTACCTCTCGGACGCCTTGGCCGCCCAGGTGGGCGGGATCGGTATCGCGCCGGGGGCGAACATCAACTACGTCTCGGGCCACGGGATTTTCGAAGCCACCCACGGCACGGCGCCGAAGTACGCGGGCCTCGACAAGGTGAACCCCGGGTCGCTTCTCCTTTCTGGGGTCTTGATGTTCGAGCACCTCGGTTGGACCGACGCCGCGAAGGACATCGTCACCGCCTTAGAAGCCACCGTCGCCGAGAAGATCGTCACCTACGACTTCGCNNCATGACCACCCCCGTCAACGTCACCGTGACCGGCGCCGCCGGTCAGATCGGCTACGCACTGTTGTTCCGTATCGCGTCGGGTCAGCTTCTCGGTCCTGACACGCCCGTGGCGCTGCGCCTGCTCGAGATCGAGCCCGCGATGAAGAGCCTCGACGGGGTCGTCATGGAACTCGACGACTGCGCCTTTCCGTTGCTCACGAGTATCGAAGCCACGAGCAATCTCAATCACGCCTTCGACGGCACCAACTGGGCGCTGCTGGTGGGCTCGATCCCTCGTAAGGCCGGCATGGAACGTAGCGATCTCTTGAACATCAACGGCGGGATCTTTAAGCCCCAGGGTCGAGCGATCGCCAGTTACGCCGCGAGTAACGTGCGCGTGCTCGTGGTGGGTAATCCCTGTAACACGAACTGCCTCATTGCGCGCTCGAACGCGCCCGAAGTGCCCGGTGATCGTTGGTTCGCCATGACTCGCCTCGACCAGAACCGAGCCAAGACGCAATTGGCCAAAACGGCCGGCGTTTTGGTCAAAGACGTCAAGAATCTCGCCATTTGGGGCAACCACTCCTCGACCCAGTTCCCCGATTTCGCCAACTCGACGATCGCGGGAAAGAAGACGACGGACGTGATCAGTGATCACGCGTGGCTGCGGGGCGAGTTCATCACCACGGTGCAAAAGCGCGGCGCGGCCGTGATTGAAGCGCGCGGCCTCAGCTCGGCCGCCTCGGCCGCGAACGCCGCCATCGGCACGATTGTAAGTCTTATCACTGAGACGCCGACCGACGACTGCGCGTCAGTGGCGGTGACGAGTCACGGTGAGTACGGCGTGCCCGAAGGTTTGACGTTCGGCTTCCCGATCCTCGCCGACGGGAAGGGTTCGTGGAAGGTGAAAGAGGGCTTCGAACTCGACGATTTCGCTCACGAACGGATCAAGATGACGGCTGATGAGCTAATGGGCGAGCGAGACGACGTGCGAGAGTTGGGCTTGATCTAGGGTCGAGCCGATAGTCGGGAAATGATTCCTCTGATCGAAACGACGTGACATAAGAGTCGGAGCCGGTCGCGATCAGGTGGTCAAGCGTTGGAGAGACTCGACACGTCTCGCCGTTTGGATGGGATTACTCAAGGGTGTACTATTCCCACCGATTGGCAATTAACTTTCAATGAAAGTGGGTTTGTCTGATGAGACCGACGGCGCAGGGGCGAACGAACGCGGGCGCCGGGAGCTTTCTGCCACGTTTTCTAAAGGTATTTTCGGCGTTCGTCATTATCTCGTCATTGACCGTTGGCTTCGTCACGACGTCCAGTTCGGCCGCTGACGGATGGTCGTCACCCGTGAAAATTGAGTCGAGCGGTACTGGCTTGGTGTCCGTATCGTGCGCCTCGCCGACCTTCTGCGTGGCACTCGACGGCAGTGGCACAGCGCTTGTCTATAACGGCATGGCGTGGTCGTCGCCAACGACGATCGATTCGGGTGGGTTGATGTCAGTATCGTGTCCGACGTCAAATTTCTGTGCCGCGGTTGGCGGGGACTTCGTTGTCACTTTTAACGGTAGTTCGTGGTCCGCGCCGGTCAGCCTTGGCCAGTTCATCGTTTTGAGTTCGGTGTCGTGTACCTCGTCCAGCTACTGCGTCGCAGTGGACGAAAACAGCGACGTCTTTACCTTCAACGGTGGCGCGTGGCCCGTGTCGACGAGCAACGCACCACTGCTGATGTACTCCGTGTCGTGTCCTTCGACGGGCCTCTGTTGGGCGGTTGACGGATTCGGTTCGGCGTTGTCGGGCGGTGGAGGAGTGTGGAATACCCACTCCGTTCTCATTAGCCAAAACAACGAATTCAACGCGGTCTCGTGTCCCTCGGCGTCATTCTGTGTTACCGGCAGTCTTTACGGGCAAGTCTCTTCCTACAACGGCACGTCGTGGTCGCCCGTCGTATCGATTGACCCGAGCGGCGACCTGACGTCGGTGTCGTGCCCCACGAGCAACTTCTGTGCGGCAACCGGCATACAGGGGACAAATCCTTTGTTCACGTATGACGGCACGTCGTGGTCGCCGGCCAACGGTACTGATTCCTACGGAGGTCTCTACGGAATCTCGTGTCCGACGGTCGATTTCTGTGTTGCGGTGGATTCGAACGGCCGAGCAATGTTCTACGGACCCTTGACGCCCCCTACGACGACGACCACCACTACAACAACGACTACGTTGCCACCTACGACGACCACCACCACGACGTCGACTACGCTGCCCAGAAAGTCTGTTCCTGGCGCACCCCGGATTCATGTCGCCTCATCTTCCAAGGGAAGTATCTCGATCTCAGTGGTAGGGACTACTAAGAACGGTGGAAGTCCCATTTCGAAATACCAGTGCTCACTGAATGCTAAGTCCTGGTTCAACGTCTCGAAGAACTCCCACGGTGTCTTCGTCATTAATCATCTGATCTCACTTAAGACCTACAGCGTCCGACTGCGGGCCATCAATGGTGTTGGCGCGGGGGCCCCTTCTAACGCGGTCAAGGTGAAGGTCAAGTAGAAACAGTTCGGGCCGAGCGTCGTTCTGCGCGTCAGCGGCGGTGACGAGACATGGTGAGTATGGCGTGCTCGAAGAGCTGACGTTCGGCTTACTTGGCGCCGAGTAGCCAGGTCAGCAGTGGAACCAAGGCGTGGATGTCACCTCGGACCTTAAGGCGCCCTTCACGCAAGGCGCTCGCGCTGTCGAGGGTGCCATTGGTCAATCCTTCGGCGTCTTTGAACGACAGGCGAATGACGGTGTTCGCGGCGAGGTGATCGCCGGCATCCGCGGAGGCTCCCTCTGCATTGATAGTGAAGGTGAGGGCGTGGGGCGAAGAGGTTGGCGCGTCGGTGAATTCGAACACGACGCGAAAGTCTGACGGGGAGCTGTCCAGGGGTACGGGGCCCGCGGCACTCAGCGTGTCGTTCAGCGTCGCCAGCCACTCAGCGCTCAGAAAAGCGGCCACTGACTTATGGGGCAGGCTGCACGACGGCGTCGGTGGCCGAGGTTTTGGGCTTTCGACGAATCTTTCGGCCGAGCCAGGCCACCGGGTCGTAGTGGGCGTCGACGATGCGTTCCTTGAGCGGGATGATCGCGTTGTCGGTGATCTTGATGTGCTCGGGACAGACCTCGGTGCAGCACTTGGTGATGTTGCAATACCCCAGCCCCATCTCTTCGCGGATGAGGTCGCGCCGGTCATTCTGATCGAGCGGGTGCATTTCGAGCTCGGCGTAACGGATGAAAAAGCGCGGTCCCGCGTAGTGGGGCTTGTTGTCCTCGTGGTCGCGGATCACATGACAGACGTCCTGGCACAAGAAGCACTCGATGCACTTGCGGAACTCTTGGCCCCGCTCGACGTCCTCTTGGAACATCCGGTAGCCGCCCTCGGGCATGGGCGGGGGTAGGAACGCGGGCACCTTGGCCGCCTGGACGTAGTTGAACGACACGTCCGTGACGAGGTCACGGATGATGGGGAACGCCTTCATCGGCGTGACGGTGACCGGTCCTTCGGGCAGACTGTCCATGCGCGTCATGCACATGAGTCGAGGCTTGCCGTTGATCTCCGCCGAGCACGAGCCGCACTTGCCGGCCTTACAGTTCCACCGACAGGCGAGGTCGGGGGCCTCGGTGGCCTGGATGCGATGAATCAGGTCCAGCACCACCTCGCCCTCGTTCTGCTCCAACGTGAAGGACTCAAACTCACCGCCGTCGCCGTCGCCACGCCATACGCGCATCGTCACGTTCGCCATTACTTCGTCTCCTCGAGTAGGGCCTTGAGATCTGCTGGCAACACGAGTATTGGTGTCTCCACGACCTCGACGGCGCTGTCCCAGTTGCCGCCTGGGGAACTCTGAGCCATATTCACCTTGGCGAGTTCGGGGTCGGGGTTGGGGAAGTCCTCTCGCGTGTGGCCACCGCGGGACTCCTTTCGCATCGTGGCGCCCAAGGTCACGCACTTTGACACGCTGATCATGCTCGGCAGGTCCGTCGCTAAGTTCCAGCCCGGGTTGTAGGCGCGCCCGCCCTTGACCGAGACCTTCTTTACCCGTTCGGTGAACTCGTCGAGCAACTTCGTCGCCGTCTCGAGTTCGGCGGCGTTGCGGATGATGCCCACGTTGGTCTGCATCATCTCTTGGAGGTCGCGTTGGATGTCGTAGGGGTTCTCCCCATCGGCACGCTCTAGTGGCGCGAGGGCCTCTTTAATCGCGGCGTCGGCCGCCACTTGGTTGAACGTGCTCGGCGCGTGACCGGCTTCGACGTAGTCCGCCGCGCCCAGTCCGGCCCGACGGCCAAAGACGACCAGGTCCGAGAGCGAGTTGCCGCCGAGTCGGTTGGCGCCGTGCATGCCCCCCGCCACCTCGCCGGCCGCGAAGAGTCCCGGCACGGCGGTGGCTTCGGAGTCCGCGTCCACCTGCACCCCGCCCATCATGTAGTGGCACGTCGGGCCGATCTCCATCGCTTCGCGCGTGATGTCCACGCTCGCGAGTTCCATGAACTGGTGGTACATCGAGGGCAGGCGCCGGCGAATGAACTCTGGCGTGCGACGCGTGGCGATGTCCAGGTACACCCCGCCGTGGGGGGTGCCGCGCCCGGCCTTGACCTCGGTGTTGATGGCGCGCGCGACCTCGTCGCGCGGCAAGAGCTCGGGCGGGCGCCGCCCGGCGTCGTGGTCGTCGTACCACTTGTCGGCCTCTTCTTCGGAGTCGGCCGTCTCGTCGCGAAACATCGGGGCGACGTAGTTGAACATGAATCGCTCGCCGAGTGAGTTGCGCAGCACCCCGCCGTCGCCGCGCACGGCCTCGGTGACGAGCAGCCCGCGCACGCTGAGGGGCCAGACCATGCCGGTGGGGTGGAACTGCACACACTCCATGTCGATCAGCTTCGCCCCGGCCCACAGCGCCATCGCGTGACCGTCCCCGGTGCTCTCCCACGAGTTTGTGGTGAACTTCCACGACCTGCCGATGCCCCCCGTGGCCAAGACGACCGCCTTGGCCTGAAAGGTGACGAACTCACCGGTCGCGCGCCAATAGCCCACGCACCCCGCGACCCGGCCCTCGTCGTCGTGGACCAGTTTGAGGACCTTGCACTCCATGAACACGTCCACGCCCATCGAGACCACTTTTTGCTGCAGGGTGCGGATCAGTTCCAGCCCGGTGCGGTCGCCCACGTGCGCCAAACGCGCGTAACGGTGCCCGCCGAAGTCGCGCTGGAGGATCTTGCCGTCCTTCGTGCGGTCAAAGAGCGCCCCCCACTGCTCGAGCTCTTGGACACGGTCGGGCGACTCCTTGGCGTGCAGTTCGGCCATGCGGTAGTTGTTCAAGTACTTGCCCCCGCGCATGGTGTCGCGAAAATGCACCATCCAGTTGTCCTCGGATTGGACGTTGCCCATGGCCGCGGCGATACCGCCTTCGGCCATGACGGTGTGGGCCTTGCCGAGCAGGGACTTGGTGACCAGCGCCACTTTCATGCCGCGCCGCTTCGCCTCGATGGCGGCGCGCAGTCCCGCGCCGCCCGCGCCGATGATGACCACGTCGTACTCGTGGTGTTCGTACGAAGAGTCGGCCATGGGATTCCTTACCTAGAAGATCTTGTAGTCGGTCAAGGCGCCCGAGGCGACGAGACGCACGTAGACGTCGGTGAGGGCGACAAAGATCAGCGACGCCCAGGCGAAGTTCATGTGTTTGGCGTTGAGCGGCGTCACGAACTTCCAGAATCGATAGCGAAGTGGATGCTCGCGAAAGCTGCGCACCTGGCCGCCACACAGGTGACGACAGGAGTGACAGGACAGGGAGTAGAGCCAGAGCAACGTGGCGTTCGTTACGAGCACCACGGTGCCCACGGTTACGCCCCAGCCCAGTCCGGGCTGGCGGAAGGCGCGGATCGCGTCGTAAGAGAGCAGCACGTTGAGGATCAGTCCGAGGAAGAAGAAGTAGCGGTGCGCGTTTTGCATGATGAGCGGAAAGCGCGTCTCACCCGAGTATGAGCCGTGCGCGTCGGCCACCGCGCAGCTCGGTGGTGACCACCAGAACGCCCGGTAGTAGCTACGCCGGTAGTAGTAGCAGGTGAGTCGAAAGCCCAACGGCACGATCAAGATGATCAGGGCCGGTGACCAGGTCCACCAGCCCAGGGCGAAGCCGATCTTCGATCCCGCCACGCAAGAACGGGCGAGACACGGCGAGTAGAAGGGGCTCACGAGGTCCCGGTGCACGTTAGCCCCGACGTAGTAGTACTTGTTCTGAAAAGCCGCCCACGTGGAGTAGATCACGAACGCGGTGAGGATCGAGACCGTCACGACGGGCTGGATCCACCAGCGGTCTTGGCGCAAGGTCGTCTCGTCGGGACCGCCTCGTACGCCCCCCAGCTGAACTTTCGTCGCACTCTCTAGGGCCGTCACTGGCTCTCCTCGTTACTTGTTCTCTGGGTACCGCATCGCAAATTCCATACTAGGCAACGTGCCCACGGCCTTAAGTTCTCGATCACGTCAACGCCGTGGGAGTAAGTACGACCGCGTTGTGAGAAATTCTGGAACGTCGCGATCAGCGCGATCCGCCGCGACGGCCCTCGGACGTGCCGCCGAACAACGCCCAGGCCACCAGACCGAGGCCCGGAATCAAGAACCAAATGCCAAAGACCAGCGCGAGCACGACCAGGAAGGCGCCCATGCCCATCGTGAAGGGCCAGATCGACGTGCTGGGAAAGGCCCCCACGACGCCCGCGCCTTGCGCCTGGGTGGCCTTGGGGTTGTCTTCGGGTCGCGGCTTCATCCGACGGCTCCACCAGTAGTAGTAACCCCCCGGCACGAAACAGAGCAACATGCCCGCGAACATCATCACGCTGCCGGCGTTCTCGTGTCCCCAGAACCAGTAGACGGTGACCATGAGGCCAAAGAAGAGACCGAGACTGAGCAGCACCCGCGCTTCGACTCTCACGTGAGTTGCTCCGCGTCGTGGGGCTCGTGGTGGTGTCCGTGCTCGGCGGCGGTGTGACCGGGGTGGTTGTAGTCCCAGGTCGGACGTTCGGAGCGTATCTGGGGCAGACGGTAGAAGTTGTGGTGCGGCGGCGGTGAGGTCGTGAACCACTCCAGGGTCTGACCGTCCCACGGGTTGTCCCCGGCCGGGTACTTCTTCCAGCTATAGGCGACGTTCACCACGAAGGCGATGGTCGAGATGCCGATCAGTACCGCGCCCACGGTGGAGACCTCGTTCAAGTACTGCCAGGACGTGTGCAGCGGGTACACCGCGACCCGTCGGGGCATGCCGCGCAGCCCCAATAAGTACATCGGCAACGTGAAGACCTGGGTGCCGATGAACAAGAACCAGAACTGGATCTTGCCGATGGTCTCGTTCAACAGATAGCCCGTCATCTTGGGCCCCCAGTAGTAGAGACCAGCCATCCCGCCCAGCACCAGGGCCATGACGATCGAGTGGAAGTGCGCGACGACGAAGTAGGTGTCGTGGGTGAAGAAGTCCAGCGGCGGGCTGGCCAGGTAGATGCCGGTCAGGCCACCGATGAGGAACGTCACGAGGAAGCCCACGGCCATCAACATGGCCGTGGAGAACCATATTTCCCCTCGCCACATCGTGCCGATCCAGTTGAACATCTTTATACCGGTGGGCACCGCGATCAACAGACTCATGATTGAAAAGAAGGGCAACAACACGACGCCGGTGGTGAACATGTGGTGCGCCCAGACCCCCAACGAGAGCGCGCCGATGGAGAGCGTGGCAAAGATCATGCCCTTGTAGCCAAAGACCGGCTTGCGAGAGAAGACGGCGATGATCTCGGTGACCATGCCAAAGAACGGCAGGGCCAAGATATAGACCTCCGGATGGCCCCAGAACCAGAAAATATGCTGCCACAGCACTGGTACGCCGCCCCCCGCGACCGAGAAGATATGGGTACCGAAATGTCGGTCGCAGTAGAGCATGATGAGTCCCGCGGTCAGCACCGGGAAGGCCAGCAGAATCAAAATCGCCGTCACCAAGAGGTTCCAGGTGAAGATCGGCATGCGAAACATCGTCATGCCGGGCGCGCGCAGATAGAACACCGTCGCGCAGATGTTCACCCCGGTGAAGATCGCCGAGAAGCCCGTCAACAACAACGCGCCGATCCAGAGGTCCGCGCCTGCGCCAGGGGTGTTCGTTGAGTTCGACAACGGGGCGTAGGCGACCCAACCAAAGTTGGCGGCGCCCCCCGCGACAAAGAAGCCCGAGAGCATCGTGATCGATCCGGTGAGGTAGAGCCAGTAGCTCAGCGCGTTCAGTCGCGGAAAGGCCATGTCCGGCGCGCCGATTTGAATCGGCACGATGATGTTGGCCAACGCGGCGAAGGCGAAGGGACCGGCGAAGAGGTAGATCATCACCGAGCCGTGCATGGTGAAGAGCTCGTTGTACTGCGCAAAAGAGACCAGCGTGCCGTTCGGGGTCGTCAGCTGGGCCCGGATGATCTCGGCGAAGGCGCCCCCGATCACCATCATGATGGTCGCCGTCACGGTGTAGGACATGCCGATGACCTTGTGGTCGGTCGAGGTGATCCACTTCAAGATGCCCGTCGGGCCGTGCTGCTCTTCGTGAGCGGGCTCGATGGGCGCCAGCACCATTGGCGGGACGATTGGTGGGACGATTGGCGGATCGAGGACGTCGGTCATTAGTAACCCCCCTGGCTCTTGTACGGCTTCGTCGGCACGACCGACGAGGTCTGTTGCTTCGTCGCGTTCTCGGCGGCCTGGGCGACGGCGGCGTTGGCCTTGCTCGAGAGCCAGGCGTTGTACTGGGTCATCGGGACCACCTCCACCCGAAAGAACATGAGCGAGTGGTAGAGCCCACAGAGCTGCGTGCACTGGCCGTTATAGGTCCCCGTGTTGACCGCGAACAGCGTGAACTGGTTCAGCACTCCTGGTAGCGCGTAGCGAGAGAAGTTAAAGGCGTGCACGTAAAAGCCGTGGATCACGTCCGACGACGTCAAGTTGATGTGCACGTTGGTGTCGACCGGCATGACCATCACCGGGTCTTGGGTGGTCTGGCCCACCACCACCACGTTCTTGTCGGGGTAGGTGAACTTCCAGCCCCACTGAAAGGCGTTCACGTTGATCGTGACGTTGGTCGTGGGGTTGGCCACCTCTTTGTTCTCCACGACCAACGTCGCCACGAAGAGGCCAAAGACAATGAGGATCGGCACGATGGTGTAGGTCATCTCCAAGGGGATGTGGTACTGACTCTGCTTGGGAATGTTGGCGCTCTTGCGCCGGTGGAAGATGACGCTCCAGAGAATGAGCAAGAGGACGAGCACCCCGATGAGCACCGCGCCAATGGAGAAGCCCTGCCAGAGGTGATAGACGGACTTCGAGCTGGTGGTCGCCCCCGGCACCGCGCCAAAGGTCGGCACGGTGCACCCAGCGAGTGCCAGGGCGGCGATCGGCAGAGCGGCAATCCGTCGCACGCGCCGCCAACGAGGTGTCCGTTGCGAGACCCCCCGTGGGGTCAGGGCGGGTGGTTCCACGGAGAAACCTTAGTCAAAGTTCGAGCGCCAACCTCCCGTTTTTACCCGTGTGGGAGTGCGTTACGCCGCGCGGTTAGGCGACATTAGAACTTTTCGCCGGAGGTCTCTCGTTCGGCCCAGCGAAAGACGCCGCGCGACATGGTGGAAGTGGCGTGTTGGGCCAACGTGTGAAACACCTGTTGGCGAACCCTCTGTACACCAAGGTCGTCGGGTGCGGCGAGCCAGGCCATCTCCGCCAGGTGGCCCGCCAGTCGAAGGGCCTCCTCGGAGCCTTCGTTGACGAGCGCTTCGGCGCGCGTCGCCAGCGCGGTGGGCCCGCCCGCGAGTTCGGCTAATTCAGCGGCGAGACGGCGATCGTTGGCCGGGCGCAGGTTGGCGGGATTGCCGTCCCACCACCCGCCGTAGAGTCGCCAGATGTTGCGTACTATGAACTCCGGCTCGTCGTAGAAGGGCTGTAAGTAGGGACGCCCGCTCAGGTGAGCGGGTACCTTGACGGCCGAAAGGGTGTCGGCGAGGCGAGCGCCCTCATTCATCAACGCCAGGGTCTGCTCGATGAGACTCTCGAGGTACTCGGCGGTCTCACTGAGGGCCAGGTGAATCCGCTCTGGGCCAATGATCGGTAGCCCGTGTCCCGGCAACAGATAGTGCGCGTCCAAAGTGGCCATGCGACGCAGGGCCTGGGCCCACTCCAGGGGGTAGCGCTGTACCTTTTGGGGGTTGCCGGCGTTGGGACTGTTCCAGATGAAGAGGTCGCCTGAGCACAGCACGCGCTCTCCTGGAAACCACGTCACCGTGGCGTCGTCGGTCTCGCCCTTTTCGTGTCGTAGGTGAAACTCGCTCGAGCCCACTTTCAGGTCGTGCTCGCTCTCGTAGGTCTCGTCGGGGAAGCGGTACTCCGTCGGCCAGACCAGGTTGGCGGCGCCGAACTGGCGACGGTTGATGACCTGGTTGTAGCCGGCGGTCATGACGTAGCGCTCGAATCGTCGCGGCAGGTGTTCATGGGCGATGACCCGTGGACGGGGCCAGTTCTGGGATTCGGCCTCTTCGTCAAAGGGACCGACGCCAAAGACGTGATCGATGTGGCCGTGTGAGTAGATCGCGCGATTGAGGCGCTTCGAGCTCCAGGAACGAATCTCCTCGTGCACCTTGGGCGCGGTGAAGATCGAACCGGTGTCGACCATGACGAGTCCGTCGTCGGTGTCAAAGGCCGTGCAGTTACCAAAGGACGGCAGAAAGGCGACGCCGCTGGTTATCTCTTCTAGGCGTCCGACGGCGCCGAGTGGATTGGACTTATGGTCAGGGTCCTCGCCGCGCCACAGGCGCTCGGCGCGTTCAACGATGTCCATTGCGGACTACTTATCGGACTCGGGTGCCTTCGTATCGGAGGCGTCGGTGGCCTTCGTGGTACCGGCCTCCTTGCCCTCCTTCAAACCCTTTTCGAACTGGCTCTTCGCCGAGCCTAAGTTCTTCGCGAACTTGGGGATGGCCGCGCCACCAAAGATCAGCACCGCCACCACAATGACCACAATCAAGAGATCCGGTCCAAAAATTTCACCAAAGAACACGGTCTTCTCCTTTGACGTGCTTAGCGCTAACAGTAGTGCGCCTCGAGGAGAGGTGGCAGGCGCCGTTCAAGGCTCTCATCAGGCTCGGCAAGAATGAAGGCGTGACGACGCTGCCCCGGGACACGTTTCGCGACGCACTGAGCGTGGCGCTGACGGTGGGGGCCTACGGTGTCGCCTTCGGCGCCGCGGGGATCGCCGCGGGCTTTACGGTGCTGCAGACGTGCCTGTTCTCGCTGCTCACGTTCACCGGGGCCAGTCAGTTCGCGGCGGTGGGGGTCATGGCGGCGGGCGGCGGCGCGCTGAGTGCGGTGGCCGCGGCCACGATGCTCGGCACGCGTAACGCGCTGTACGGACTCCAGATGGCGCCGCTGGTGCGCGTAAAGGGTGTGCGCCGCGTGGCGGCGGCGCATCTCACCATCGACGAATCGACGGGCGTGGCGCTGGCCCAGACGCCGCGCGGCACGAGGTCCATGCGCTACGGCTTTTGGTTGACCGGCTCGGGGGTCTTTCTCTTTTGGAACATCTTCACCCTGCTCGGCGCGCTCGGCGCCAAGGCGCTCGGCAACCCGGCGTCGTGGGGGCTGGACGCCGCGGTGCCGGCTGCGTTTCTGGGACTGTTGTGGCCGCGACTGACGAACACCTACCTGCGCGTCGTGGCGGCCACGTCAATGGCCTTCGCGATGCTCATGACGCCCTGGCTGCCCGCGGGCGTGCCGATCATCGCGAGCGTACTCGTCGCCGTGGCCTTTGGATGGCGCGAGCGATGAGCACGATAACGTCCTGGGTCGTGCTCGGCGCGACGAGCGTGCTCTGCTTCAGCGTCAAACTGCTCGGTTACTACATCCCCGAAGGTTGGCTCGCCCATCCGCGACTGCAACGCGTGAACGCCCTCGTGCCGATCTCGTTATTGAGCGCGTTGGTCGTCGCGGAGGGTCTCGTGATCAAGACTCGCATCGTCATCGACCACCGTCTCGCGGGACTCGCCGTGGCGCTCGCTCTGCTGTTCGCCAAGGCGCCCTTCCCGGTCGTGGTCGTGTGCGCCGCGGTCACCTCGGCGCTGGTCTATCACCTGCATTAGCCCGAGAGAGCGACGCCCAGTACCAGAGCGGCGATGGTGGCGATCGTGCCCACGCCGGCGTAGACGCCCTTCGCCGTGGGTGATGTTGCCTTGGTGTGCATGAACGCGCCAAGCCCCGCGACGATGACACAGAACATCTTGACGCCAAAGACGACGTTCCAGCTCGTCGTGGCGTCGGCGTGGTCGAGCGCCAGGTAGTTCCACACGCCCGTGGCGATCAAGAGCCAGAAGGCCGGCCAACTCAGGCGAGCGAAGGCCCGGGCGACCTTGCCCGGCGCGTCGTGCGAGATGCCTCGTAACGTCACCACGAGCCCGGCGAGCACTAACTGGCCGCCGACCCAGACACTCGCGGCCAGCACGTGCAAACTGAGACGAACAATCGTCCACGCGTTGGCGAGCTGGGGTCCACTGGCGAGGTGCAACGTCGTCACGGGTTACTTGCCCTTCCAGTTCGGCTCGCGCTTCTCGGCGAAGGCGACCGCTCCTTCCATCGCGTCGGCGCTCCGTCCAATCATGGCGAAGGACTCGTCGTTGATGAGCCACCCTTCGTCCTCGGAGAGTTCCCTCGATCGGCGCATGACGTCCTTGGA
Organism: Acidimicrobiaceae bacterium; assembly: GCA_003133405.1. GTDB lineage: Bacteria > Actinomycetota > Acidimicrobiia > Acidimicrobiales > RAAP-2 > RAAP-2. The sequence goes on from PKXH01000088.1 coordinate 63,864, forward strand.
CACGCGAACGGCCAGTGGCGCGTTCTTGGCAATGCGCTCGGCGAGTGCGATAGCGACGTCCAGCAACTCGTCGCCGTGCACGACGCGATTGACCAAACCGAGCGCGTAGGCGCGCTCGGCGTCGATCGGTTCTCCCGTCAAGGCCATTTCGTACGCCACGGCCAAGGGCAC
>PKXH01000064.1 GCA_003133405.1 Acidimicrobiaceae bacterium
GCCGAGTTCGCCACGGAAGTCGTGACGAAGCCCGCGGGCTCGGTCGACGAAGCCCCAGTGTCCGACGTGGTGGAGTCCGGCGTCGAAGTTACGGCGCTCGACGCGCCGGTGGACGACGCGCCGGTGGACGACGCGCCGGTGGACGACGCGCCGAGCGAATAGCGACGGTCCAGTCGTTAGGGGATCTTGGGAAATGAGCGGGGTCTGGCGCTCGTTAGCGTAAGTACTTGCCGACTGGCACCGGCTCGACTTCGGTGAGTTCACGCCTGAAACTGAAGCGCAAGCCGCGTGGGCCGAGTTCGCCACGGAAGTCGCGACGAAGCCCGCGGGCTCGGCTGACGGGGCCCCGGTGTCCGAGGTGGCGCACCTCCTTCAGTCCCGGAGAGCCTCTTTAGCCCGGTGTTGCTTGGCGTGACGGTTGATTACTACGTACGCGAGAGGGAAAGCGGGTAGTGGCAGGCCACGGTGTGTCCCGGGGCCATCTCCACGAGTAAGGGCTCTTCGGCGGCGCACTTGTCGGTGGCGAAGGGACAACGAGTTCGAAATCGACAGCCGCTGGGCGGGTTCATCGGGCTCGGTGGCTCGCCCACGAGGACCTCACCGTGCAGGGGCGAGTCGGGGTCGGCTTCGAGCGCCGCGCCCAAGAGGAACTGGGTGTAGGGATGCTCCGGTGCGTCGTAGAGGGTGTCGGGTGGTCCGATCTCGCACATCTTGCCCAAGTACATCACCGCGACCCGGTCCGAGACGTTTTTCACCACCGCTAGGTCGTGCGCGATGAAGAGCAGCGTCAAGCCGTACTCGGCCTTGAGGTCTTCGAGCAGGTTCAAGATCTGCGCCTGGATCGAGACGTCTAGGGCCGAGACCATCTCGTCGCAGATCAGAAGTTTGGGGCGCATGGCCAGCGAACGAGCGATCGAGATGCGCTGGCACTGGCCGCCGGAGAACTGTCGCGCGTACCGATTGCCGTAGACGATCGGATCGATGCCCACTTTGCTCAACAGGTCGTTGACCAGCGCCGTTCGTTCGTCTCCTTCGACGCTCTTCCAACAGTCCAGGGGTTCCGCCACGATGTCCTTGGCGCGACGTCGGGGGTTGAGTGAACTGATGGGGTCTTGGAAGATCATCTGCATGCGCGTACGAAGGTTGCGAAGGGCCTTGCCCTTTTGAGTGGTGATCTCCACGCCCTCAAGTTCGATCGAACCGCTGGACGGCTCGACGATGCGCATGAGGGCCTTGCCGGTGGTCGATTTGCCGCAACCCGATTCGCCGACCAGTCCGAGCGTCTCGCCCTCGTAGATGTCGAAGCTCACCCCGGCCACCGCGCTCAGCGGGTGGCGATGAGAGCCAAAGTTGACGGTGAGGTCGCGAACCCTCAACAGCGGTTGTCTGGTGTCACTCACGCCGACGCCCCTCGATTCGTGGGCAGCGGGTTCCAACAGGCGAAGGTGTGACCGGGCGTGTTGGCCGGTTGAAGCTCGGGGCGCTCTTTGTGACAGCGATCGGTGGCGAAGGAACAACGTGGCGCGAAACTACATCCCGGCGGCAGTTTCAAGAGATTCGGGGGTCTGCCGGGAATCGCCAGCAGGCGCGTGTGCGAAGGATTCGACACCTTGGGTGAGCCGTCTAACAGGGCTCGGGTGTAGGGCATGCGGTGGTTGACGAAGACGTCGCGGGTTGAACCCATCTCCACAATCCGTCCCGCGTACATCACAATGAGCCGGGACGTTCTCGTCGCGACGACGCCGAGGTCGTGGGTGACGAGTATGACGGACATCTTCATCCGTTCCTTGATCTCATCGAGCAAGTTCAAGATTTGGGCCTGGATGGTCACGTCGAGACCGGTCGTAGGTTCGTCGGCTAACAACAGTTGGGGCGAGCCGGCCAGTGCGGTGGCGATCACCACACGTTGGCGCATGCCCCCCGAGAGCTGACCGGGAAAGACGTGGTAGCGCTCGGCGGGCGAGGGGATGCCCACGAGTTCGAGCAACTCAATGGCCCGAGCCTTGGCGGCGTGGCGATCCATTCCCAAGCGCACGCGAAGTATCTCATCGATCTGGCGTCCAATACGCATCACGGGATTGAGTGACGTCATCGGATCTTGGAAGATCATTGCCACCTGGAGGCCCCATATCTTTTGTTTCTCCACGTCGCTAGCGCCCACGACCTCGAAACCGTTGAGCAGCACCGAACCACTCACCGTCACTTTGCTTCGTGGCTGCAGGCCCATGACGGTGCGCGCAAGGACGGTCTTGCCAGAGCCGGATTCACCGACGATGCCCATGGTCTCGTTCTGGTTGAGGTCGAACGAGACGCCCCCAACGGCCGCGAGCGGGCCCGCGGGCGTGTCAAAGGTGGTGGAGAGATCCTTTACGACGAGAAGTTGTGGCGTCAAACTCACAGCTTGCCCTCGGTCACCTCAAAGTGTGAGCGCAGTCGGTCACCGATGAAGTTCAAGCAAAGAAGGAACAGGCACAACGCGAGCGAGGGGAAGATGGCGAGCCACGGGTTCTGTTGCAAGATCGTTCGACTCTCGTTGATCATGTTGCCCCACGAGGGCGTGGGGGGATTCACCGAGAGCCCGAGGAACGCTAGCGAGCCTTCGAGGGTTATGACCGTGGCGATACCGATGAGGAGGAACGACACGCCGATGGGCGCCACGTTTGGCAGCAACTCCCGGCCCAAGATTCGCCAGTCGGTGGCGCCTTGAACTTTGGCGGCGATGACGTAGTCCTTGGTGGCGATGTTCATGGTGGCGGTGCGGATGACCCGATAGACAAGTGGTATCGAGGCGATACCGACCACGATGATGATCTTGAGCAATGAGCGTGGTGTCCAAAATGACAGGACGGCGATGGTGGCGATAATGGCGGGAAACGCGAGGAACATGTACATGACCGTGGTGAGCAGGGAGTCAAATTTTCCTCGTCGATAGGCCGCCAACATGCCCAGTGGGGCGCCGATGCCGAATCCGATCAAGAGAGAGCCCAAACTGACTTCTATGGAGACGCGCGAACCGAAGACGATGCGCGAGAAAATGTCTCGCCCGAGGTCGTCGGTTCCAAAGAGGTGGTGTAGCGAAGGCCCGGCGTTGATAATGGAGTAGTTCTGATAGAGGGGGTCTTGCAAGGGCAAGACATTGGCGAAGATGGCGCCCAACACGTTGAGCGCCAACCAGCCCACGCAGATCCAAAACAGTACGCCGAGCCGCTTCTTCCTCTCGGGCGTGGTCTGGGTCGTCGCTTCTTCCACGAGCTCGTTGACGAAATAAGAGTTACTCACGGCTGATCCTCGGATCGACGATGTTGATAATGAAGTCAAAGACGAAGTTGATCAATATCACGCCGACGGCGACAACGAGCACGATACCTTGTACGACGAGGTAGTCGCTGTAACCAATCGCCGAGATCAAGGTGTACCCGAGGCCCGGGATGTCCAGTAGATACTGCACGATAAATCCGCCGGCTAAGAGCCCCCCGATATTGACCCCGGCCGTACCCAAGAGCGCCACGGATGACGGGCGAAGAGCGTGTCGCCACATAATGCGTCGTTGACTGATGCCCTTCGAGCGCGCCATGGTGATGAACTCTTCTTGCAAGGTGGCGATGAGGTCGCTGCGCAACACACGGTAATAGACCACGAAGCTGCCGACGGCCAAGACGAAGGAAGGCAACGCCAGGCTCTCGAGGTTGCCGATCCAGTCACTCCCCAAACTCACGTAGGACGACGGCCCCGTATGGGGCACGCCTAGGTCAATGGCGATGAACAAGACGAGCAGCACGATCGCGATAAACGCCGGAATCGAGAGCAAGGTGAAGCTGCCGGCACTCAGCATTCGGTCCAAGGGGCCGTCGGGCCTCTTCGCGCTGCGCATGGCCAGGGGGATGGCGGCGGCGAAGGCGAGAATCTGGCTAATGACCATAAGTTCGAGGTCAATAGGAATGGCGCTTTTGATGGTGGTCCACACGGGGGTCTCGGAGATGAAAGATGTGCCGAGGTTGCCGTGCAGGATGTTCTTCATCCAGACGAAGTACTGCTCGTAGATGGGCTTATTCAGCCCGAGTTGGGCGTAGAGTCTCGCCTTATTCGCCGGGCTGTCGCCGGTGCCCAGGATGATGACCGCCGGGTCGCCGGGCAGGAGGTGGATGAGGTAGAACGCGCCCACGGTGATGACGATGATGATGCCAAGCAACATGACCAGTCGCCGCGCAAAATATCGAGCCAACGTTCCCCCTCAAGGACCTGTATGGACATTAGCCAACGCTCGTGGCACTCGCGGGTCACTACAGCCGTGAACCGCCTGGGATGTAGGTGGCTGTGAGTACCGTGGACGTGTGAAAACTGTTGCCATCGCGGGCGGAATTGGCGCGGGTAAGACGGCCGTTGGCGAACGATTGGCAACGCTCGGTTGGCCGGTTATCGACGCGGACGTGATCGCTCGACGAGTGGTAGAAAAGGGCGAGCCCGCGTGGCGAGCGATTCGTGACGCCTTCGGCACCGCGGCGTTGCAAGCCAACGGCGAGATCGACCGAGAATTCGTCGCCGACGTCGTCTTTCACGATTCCAGTGCCCTTCGGCGGCTGAATTACATTACGCACGGCCCCATTGGCAATGAGATTGTTCGAGAGCTCGACGCCACCACGGGGGCCGCCGTCTTCGTGGCGTTGCCGCTCTTTCGCAGCGAACATCGGACCATCTTTCATCTCGATCAAGTCTGGGCCGTCCAGGTCGAGTCGACGACGGCGCTGCAACGACTGTGCACACTACGGGGCTTTAGCGAGGACGACGCGCGAGCTCGGTTGGCCGCGCAGATGAGCAACGACGAACGCGCGGCTCTAGTGGACCGAGTTTTCTGGAATGAAGGCACGCTCGACGACCTCTTTGCGCAACTTGACGCCGCGTTGGTGGAGCTCGGTGTTGGTCGTGACTGACTTTCTCGTCGAATCGCCCTTTCAGCCCGCCGGCGACCAGCCGGTGGCCATTGCTGCGCTGACCCAGGGCATACGAGACGGACTGCGTTACCAGACGCTCGAGGGCATCACGGGCAGCGGCAAGACCGCGACCATTGCCTGGCTGATCGAACAGGTGCAGCGGCCTACGCTGATTCTCGAACCTAATAAGTCACTCGCCGCGCAGTTGGCCTCAGAGCTACGCGAGATGCTGCCGAGTAACCGCGTCGAGTTCTTCGTGTCGTACTACGACTACTACCAGCCCG
>PKXH01000059.1 GCA_003133405.1 Acidimicrobiaceae bacterium
AAGACGTCAGGGTGTCGAGAGACTTCCGAGACGTCGGCGTAGCGCGTCAGGGCGTAGTAGCCATCGCCCGCGGGAAACTCTATGCTCGAACCCTCCAAGATCGGCTCGTCGTAGTGGCTGATGGGACGCTCTTGGCGCAGCGTTCGAAAGGCGCTCTCGCGCTCGCCGTAGGGGCGCCGCCAGAACTCCATGTCCGATAGATCAATGTCGTCAACGCGAAAGGCAGTCGTTGGTTCACTCACCTGATTCATCGTAGCCAGTTGGCTCTTTTGGGCTCAGGGCGCCCTCGGCAATCGCCTTTCCCGAAAAATCGTTGTACGTAGTCATAGACTCGACCTGATGGCGCTTACCTCGTGTTGCTACGTACATCGAGGACCCTTCCGCCGCCGCCTTGATGCTCGCGACGTCGTCAAAACTCCGTTGGCCGTCAGTCGAGGGTGGAGTTGTTCACCTTGACGAAGGTTTTGATAGTCGAAGATGATCAAGAAATCGTCGGGCTGTTGGAGAAGTTTCTTACTTCGGAGGGTTATGAGGTGTTCATTGCGCCCGACTTCGCCAGCGCCCTCCAGGCGACGTCGGCGCTGGCGCCGGACCTTGTCCTGCTCGACATCGTTCTTGGCGCCGAAGACGGTCGCGAGGTGTTTCGCGAAATTCGCCTGATTAGTGACGTGCCGACGATCTTTCTTACGGGCCGGGGCCTCGAAGCCGAAAGAATCGCCGGGCTCAAGATGGGGGCAGATGACTATATTGTCAAGCCCTTTTCCTTGGGGGAGGTCTCGGCCCGGATTGAGTCGGTTCTACGGCGGTCGAATTCGAGCGGGGCTGCGCGGGGCGTCGGTACGCCGAATCTGCGCTTTGGCGAACTCGAGATCAATGAAAGCACCCACGAGGTAATGCTCCGGGGAGCCGTACTCGAACTTACGTCCAAGGAGTTCTCGCTCCTGGTGTTCCTAGCTTCGTCACCCCGGCAGGTCTTTTCGCGCGACCAACTCCTCCAACACGTGTGGTCCTCGTCCAGCGATTGGCAGAACGAAGCCACCGTCACCGAACATATACGTCGACTCCGAACGAAGATCGAGGTCGATCCGGATCGCCCCCTTTGGATACGGACGGTTCGCGGTGTCGGGTATCGGTTCGAGCCGGGACCGACCGTAGCGAATCCACCGAAGAGCGACGCGAAACAGGAATCGACCTAGACCGAGCTCTCGACCGTGGCACCGCTAATTCAGCGAACGTCACTGAGCGAGGAGTTGCGCGATCCGATCGATGAGTGCACTCGGCTTGAAGGGCTTGGCAAGGAACGAAACCGAGACAGAACCGAGACCGTCAAGCACGACGGCCTCCTCGTTTCCCGATATCAACAGGACTCGTAAATCCGGATGTGACTCCAATAGCGCAAGGGCCAGGTCCCGTCCGGACAAGGTCGCCATGACGAAGTCACTTAACAAGAGATCAATCGTCCCGTCGAAGCCATGAGCCACCTCGATCGCTTGCTCTCCCGAGTTGGCCTCAAGAACTTCATAGCCGTTTCGGCGAAGGACCTGCACGATGAATCGGCGAAGGACGTGGTCATCTTCCGCGAGTAGTACCGTGCTCGAACCCCGAGGTCGATCGGGGGAGGACGACGTTGTTACGGGGACAGCGGCTTGCGCGGTGACGGGCAAGACGATCTCGAAGGTCGTCCCAGTCCCCAGCGCGCTCGTGCATCGAATCATCCCCCCACTGTCTTCGACGAGCCGCCGTGCGGCCGAGAGCCCCAGTCCGGATCCTTTCAATGGTCCCTTGGTCGTGAACATTGGTTCGAAGCATCGCCGCATGGTCTCTTCGTCCATTCCGTGACCGGTGTCGTTAACCTTGATCTGCACGTACGTGCCGTCTGGAAGGTTTTCGTCAACGGTCTCACGCGCGGTAGAAACCACTTGGTCGACCGATATTCCTAATTGGCCGCTCCCGACCATGGCGTCCCGCGCGTTGAGCGCCAGATTCAACATCATCTGTTCAAATTGATCCGCGTCGATGAAGACGTTCCCAGATCGTGGAGCTAGGGACCAGACCATTTCTATGTCCACGCCAAGGATTCGTTCCAGAACTTCGGCGATTGATTCGATGGCGGCGACGGGATCGAGCACCACCGGTTCGGCGGGCTTCGTTCGTCCGATCGCGAGCAGTTGAGCCGTTAGGCCCGATGCCCTTGCCGCCGTTGCTTGAATATCCGTGACCATTTGTAGGGAGCGTTCATCGGACTGGAGGCTCTGGGAAAGAATCTCCGCGTAGCCCGAGATCAGTGTTAAAAGATTGTTGAAGTCGTGCGCGAGGTTGCTCGCCACCTGGCCACGAATATCCATTCGATGGGCGAGGCGATTCTCGGTGGCCATCTGACGCTGGTCAGTGACGTCGTCGACCAAGGTCAGAATTCCCCTTGAGCCTTGGTCGCTTGAAGGTAGGAGAACCGCCGAGGCCGTTAGGTCGCGCTGCCTTGAACCAATCTTCACGTCGATGAACTCACGACCAATCGCGTCGGTGCCGCTCAGAACGTCAGACCAGAGCGAACGAAGTGGCTGGCGAGCGGCTTCTGGAAACTGTGGCTGGAAGAACTCGGTGTCGCCGGCGTGTTCGGGCCAGGCAAAAATTTTACTGGCGGCTCGATTCCACCACCGAACGCGGCTCGTTGAGTCAATCTCAACAATGCCGACTGGTGCGGTCTCCACCAGGGCGCGCCAGCGCGCTTCACTGTTTTGAATCGTTCGACTCATTTCCGCGGCACCGAACGCGGTGGAGGCAGTTTGGGCGAGCAGCGTCAAGACTTCGGCGTCCTCGGCACTGAACGGCGCGCCAGATGCACGGCGAATCGCCACCACGCCTCGGGCCCGGTCTCGGCGTTCGAGCATGGGAGCGACAAGCCAATCATCTTTAGTCCACGGCACCGTCATGCCAGCGCGATATGTTGGCAGGATTTCGAGTCTCGACTCGTTTCCGGCGTTCACGGTGATCGTTGGGTTACCTTTTTCGGCTAGCACGCGCGTGGGCGTGACCCGATCTTCTTCGAGCGACACCATGGCACTGTCTGCACCAAAGACACTCTGTGCGCTTGACGCCAAACCTTTCGCGATGTCCAGTTCGTTGGTCAACGAATTCACGGTGAGCGACGCCGCGATCAGTTGATGGAGCTGGCTGGCAATGTGCTGAGTTCGCCGTACCGACTCGCGGGCCTCTCGACGTAGTTGTCTCCGTTCGAGGGCCCGTGAAGTAGTGGCGGCGATCTCCTCGGCTGCACGGATCTCGAAGTTTCCAAAACCCGGGTGAGTCTCATCGGTGACGAACGTGATCACACCGAGTGGGTCGTTGCTCACGTGAAGAGCCACGACCGCGCACCAAGGTTGGTTGGTGTCAGAGGGCGGAGGCCACACCTCGGTCAGTCCGCTCGCGAACACGCGCGCAGTGATTTGGGCAACATCCGGCACCCGGGTGAGCAACGATTGATAGCCCTCCTCTTCGCTATCGAAGTCTCCGGGCGACTTTCCACTGCCGAGATGACGGAGCGCAACTGTTCGCAGTTCGCCTCGGTCATCCGCGAAGTCCACGCAGCACCAGTCGCTAAAGGATGGCACGGCGACGTCAAGCAGTGGAGTCAGAACGTTTTCGTAGCCCGGGCCCAGTCCGCCCCGTGGACCCTCCGAGTCGGCGAGCGCGGCTGCGTAGTGCCCGACCATACGTAAGAGACGATTGCGCTGGTCGTCTGGATTCTCGGAGTGCGACACATCTTGCGGTCGGATGATCGCCCCACGGCCGTCGCTCACTTGATTGTCCAGAGCCACGAGGCGCTCTTCCTGTCCACTCTCAATACCTTGAGGCTATGCCACGCGCCGACGTCGGTGATGACATCGCGTTTCGCAACGGAAAGACGATGACCACATCACTAAAAATGGCTCTGTGCCGACCTCAGAGGGGTCGGCCAGAGAAGATGGCGAAGTCTTCTAAGAATTTGTCGATCTGTTCTGCTTCGCGAGGCGCGGAAAAGAGAAAGCCCTGACCGAAGTGAATCTCCTTGACCTCGAGCCGTTGACGTTGATCGATGTCCTCGATACCCGACGCCACAATCAGCAAGTTAAGGGACTTACCCAACTGCACGAGAGACTGCACGAGTTCGACGTCTTGGGGTGACTTCGATATGCCGTTGATGAAATTTCGATCGAGCTTAACGATGTCAATGGGAATCTGTTGAAGAGTGGACAGCGGTGAAACACCTGGAGTGAAGTCGTCAACCGCAATTTTAACACCGAGCGTTTTCAACTCTTCGATCGTGGTTACCGTCGACGCCCCACCGCGTAGCAACGACTCTTGTGAGAACTCCAACACGAGCAGAGCCGGATCAAAGCGAGTCATGTGTAGCGCGTTTTTGACGTCATCGACGAAGGTCGTCGATTCGAGTTGCTTTACCGAGTTGTTCACGGACACCGCAAACCGGTAACCCTTCGCGTGCCATTCGGCACCTTGTTGACAAGCTCTGTCGAGGGCCCACTTGCCTACTTCGCCAATCTGTCCACTACATTCGAGTTCGGAGATAAACATCTCGGGCCCCACCACGCCGTCATTCGTCGTGCGCCATCGAATGAGTGCCTCCACGCCCGCAAAGGCGTTCGACTGGAGTTCAATGGTTGGTTGGTAGACGAGGAAGAACTGGTCGCGCGCCAGCGCATGGGAGAGTTCTTCGAAGAGTAATTCGTCATCTCGATGGTTTACGAGAGAAGGCGGTTCCTTCGCCATTGCGCCTTACCTTCCAGAGATTTCATGCAGTCGTGAACGCAGTGGACATACCTTCGCGTTCCGCGATTGCGACACTATCAGTATTACGTGGCTGCGCCACTTTGAGACAACGGCGAAACGCCGCGAAACTCTCGGCCAAATTGTCACCATGGTGACGTCACGCGGCGTGGCTATCAACGGGTTCATCGATCGTGTCGCAAGCGTCATTACCGGTTTGTCTCTACAAGAGCGCACTCAACCGTTTGATGGTGGTTGTCGAGCATCGCGATTCATTCTGACACTGTTCTACGAGTCACGTGCGAAAAAGAAACGGCGTAATCAATTGTTGTTAGAAAGTTGATACAAGCGCGCACATAAGCACGATAAAGATTGAGTGTTGCGACGACGACCGTTTGGCAAATGAATCAACGACCTACATACATTGGTAATGACGACTTTTTTAAGTTATCTGCGAGGCGGACATGGAGTTTAGGAAGAGAGATAGCAAGACCCAACGCTCAAAACCGGAATCGCAAAAGGTTGCGGATGTCGCCTCAAAAGAGGGCGAAGGCGGCGAAGACAAGACGGATCGGTCAAGTCCGTCGAGGGCGAAGGAACTAACGGAGTTGAACTGGGCTTCACGAGCTTCGCCCCACGCCGCCCAAGGATCCTCAGTAGCGACGTTTAACGAGGACGCCCCAGTGCCAATAGATGACGGAGTGAATTCACCTCGTGTGGCGACCTCGGCGTCGAGCGCGGACGGACGTCCGCCGAGCTCCGACGCCACGGTCCCAACGGAGATCTTCGTGAAGGAAAAAGGACGACTCGGCGATCATCTTCTTGATCGACATCTCATCACTCAATCTCAATTGGACCAAGCGCTCGCCGAACAGCGCGAGTCGGGCCACAAGTTGGGCAACGTTTTGGTCAGTATCGGGGCTCTGGACGAGTTGGTCCTTGCCGACGTGCTGGGGTCGTTTTTTGGTCTCGTCTCATTGAATCTGCGACGAGAAAATATCGATTCGGACGCACTGCTGTTGATTCCCGAAGACGTTGCACGGGAGAATCTGGTCATCCCCATCCGATTCGGTGAGGGTGGCCTACACGTCGCGGTATCAGAACCGAGCGAGGAACTCTCGTCACTATTGGCGCGCACGAGTGGTCGCAACGTGCGCATGATGATCGCGCCCATGAGTGACATTCGTTGGGCCATCGACAGTAACTATCGAGCGCTGGGTTATGTCGCGAGACTCGTCCAAGCCTTCGAGGCAGTGGAGGAATCGAGGAAACAAAACGTTAACGGTTCGGAGACCGAAATACTCGGTGACAACGCTCCGGTGGTGCAGGTGGTCGATCGCATCCTTACCCAAGCCATCCGCGACCGAGCGTCTGATGTACACATTGAACCTTCCAACGAAGATGTCCGGATCCGCTTTCGAATCGACGGAGCACTGACCGAGGTCTTGAAGTTGCCTGCTGCCATCGGGCCGGTACTGGTGAGCCGAATCAAAATTATGGCGAACATGAATATTGTGGAGCGACGACGTCCCCAGGACGGTCAGCTCACCATCACCATTGACGGCAAAAAAGTCGATGTTCGCGTGGCGACAGTGGCGACCATCATGGGGGAGAACTGCGTCATGCGCATTCTCGATAAGACCCGCTCGGTGCTTCGCCTAAGTGAACTGGGTATGCCGCCAGACACGCACGCGACCTATATGAAACTGGTTCGTGCCCCATTTGGCATGGTGCTCTGCGCCGGTCCTACGGGTAGTGGCAAGACGACGACTCTTTACTCCACGCTGGGCGAGGTGAGCGACTCCAAACAGAACGTCATGACTATTGAGGATCCGGTGGAATACGTCTTTCCGTCGATTAATCAGATCCAAACCAACGAGCAGGCGGGCCTCAACTTCGCCACCGGACTCAAATCGATCCTTCGCCAGGACCCCGACGTCATACTCGTCGGAGAGATCAGGGACGTCGAGACGACGCGCGTGGCCGTGCAATCGGCCCTGACGGGCCACTTCGTCATTTCCTCCATGCACGCCACCGACTCAGTCTCGGCTCTCCACCGACTCTTGGACATGGGCATTGAGTCGTTTCTCATCGCTTCGTCGGTGCTCGGAGTTGTTGGTCAGCGACTCTTGCGGCGAATATGCCCATCGTGCAAGACCCGATACACGTTGAGCGAAGAGGAGCGAATCTTCTACGAGTTGAGTGAGGGGCCCGAAAAGACCGACTTCTATCAGGGTACGGGATGCAACTTCTGTAGCGACACGGGCTACAAGGATCGAATCGGCATTTATGAGCTTCTGGTGATGACCCCAGAGATCAAGCGCTTGATCGTGGGATGGGCTACGCAAGAAGAACTCCGCGCGTTGGCGGTCCAGCAGGGAATGCGCACGTTGCGCCAAGAAGCGATAAGTCTCGTCGCCCAGGACGTGACGTCCGTGGCCGAAGTCATAAGGAGCGTTTACACGTTATGAGCCGAACTAATACCGCCATTAAGTACCGCTACGAGGCCCTGGACGAAGACGGCGAGCGGACCAAGGGCGTCGAAGTGGCGACCTCGATCAGTGCCGCTCATCAAGCACTTGTCGAACGCGGTCTTCAACCCATTGGTGTGAGTCGTCCGCGAAGCATCCTGAAGTTCGAGATCACTAAGAAAAAAGTGCCTCGCAAGGACGTCATGAACTTCTCTCGCCAGCTCGCGGTCTTCATGAAGGCCGGCATCCCAATCATGGAAGCGCTGGAAGTGATCGAAGACGAGACGTCCGAGAAGGTATTGAAGGTCATTCTGAAGGACGTGCTCGAGGGGCTTCGCGGTGGCGACACTTTCGCCGCGGCGGCCGCAATGCATCCCGAGGCGTTCCCCAACTACTACGTGGGAATCCTGGAGTCGGCTGAACTTACTGGCAATCTCGACACCGTCTTGAACCAGTTGGCTGACTATATCGAGAGGGACACCAAAGCCCGCACGAAGGTCAAAGCGGCCATGATCTACCCGAGTGTCGTCGCCTGCATGTCAGTTGTCACCGTTGGCATTCTGGCGCTCTTCGTGCTGCCACGCTTCGTTGTTTTCTTCAAATCGTTCAACGCCAAGCTTCCACTTCCCACGCGCATGATTCTGAACTTTTCTAGTTTTCTCACCCAGTGGTGGTTCGTCATCATCGCGGTCATAATTGGGCTGGCCGCCGGGTTTATCTTGACCCGGCGTTCTCCCGGCGGCAAGGCGAGGCTTGACGCTTTGCTCTTGCGCATGCCCGTAATCGGCGACCTTACCCAGACGGCCATTCTTGAGCGTGTCTGTCGAATACTTTGCTCACTGCTCAAGGCCGGCGTCGATCTTCCTCGCTCGATGGCCGTCACCGCCGATTCAGCGAACAACTCGGTGTATCGCAGGGCGCTCGAGAGCGTCCGTGAGGAGATGCTTGAGGGTCAAGGACTCTTTGGCCCCATTTCGCGCACTGGACTCTTTCCCGGCGCGGCGCAACAGATGTTCCGCGTGGGCGAAGAGACCGGGACCCTTGACCAGCAGCTTGAAATCGCCGCGGACTACTACGCCCGTGAATTGGAGACGAAAGTTGACCGCACGACTGCTCTGTTCGAACCCTTGATCATCATTTTTATGGGTTTGATCGTTGGTTTCGTCGCCGTTGCCTTGGTCACGGCCATGTACGGCATTTACAGCCAGGTAAAGGTTTAGTGAAGAGTCAAAGACTCTGGGCTTTTCGCGTTCGTTTACGGCGCGCCAATGGCTCCTCACGGGCCGTGCGCAACGTCGGTGTTCGCGATGAGCCCGAGTCTGGATTTACGTTGATTGAGTTACTGATCATGGTCGTGGTACTTCCCCTCGTCATTGGCGCAATCGCGGCGGGTCTTCTTGCCGTGTTTTCGCTCCAAACAGGTGTGTCAAATCGACTTTCCGACTCCGGTGACGCCCAGGTTGTCTCGGCGTACTTTGAAACCGACGTGCAAAGTGCGCAACAAATCACCGTGGACCCCACCGCGCCGCAGTGCGGCACCGGGAGTCAGCTGCTCGGTCTTGAGTGGAGCCTGAACTCACAATCGGGCCTGTATCAGACGGTCGTCTCGTACGTTGAAACGGCGACGGGTTCAACGTACTCTCTGTTGCGTCAATACTGCTCGTCAGGGATTTCTTCGACGCCAACGTCTTCGACCGTTGTTTCTTCGGACCTGCTCGACAGTCAACCTCCGCCGGTAATTTCTTACTCCACTCCCAGCACCGCGGCGACCGAGGGTTGGACTTCATCACAGAACGTGACCAAGGTCGCGTTCGTGCTCAGCGAACCAAAGTCCAACTACACCTACGCCCTGTCTGCGGTTCCTAAATCGAACTTGCCGCCAAGCGAGCAAGGCACACCGTCCAACCTGACCCCCACGGCCAGTTGTGGATTCGCTTCCCCCGGCACCGGAACGTACGCCTCAACCCTTTGCTTCATTGACTTCAGTTCCTACAACCAGAGCGAGGCAACTTCTGGCGGCCAGGCCTTCTCCGTGGCGATTACTGGAACGCCGTTCACCGTGTCATTCGATCTCACGACGTCTGGAGGAATCGTGGCTCCCCACGACTTCCCCACCTACGACGCCCATCCGATCAGTGAAGCATTTCTAGGCAACAACGGCTTCTATACCGGCGTTCCCAACGATCCCGCGTTGTACCAGAAGAACTCGGGCACGGCGAGCACTCTCACATTCACTAACTTTCAGGTCACCGATTCGCGCGGCGTCCCGGCTATCGACTGGGAACTTGTCACCGGGGACGCGGAGTCAACGGACACGAATGAATCGATCTCCTGGAGTTCCGATCAGAACTTGAACTTGATTCCCAACAGCCCAACGTCGCCGGTCGGTAACGCTTGCGACAGCGTGGCGCCAGGAATCAATACTCAGTATTTGACCGGTGTTGGCACAACGAGCGTTGAATGTTCGGCGGACAAGAGTTCGGACAAGACGGGCACCGTCATATTGGACGCCCTGACGCCACAGTCACTGACGATTCAATTGGTCGGAGGGGGTCTTCAGGCGGCCTTCGTAGGACTGCTACTGCCGTGAAGTGTTCACTTTCTTGGGCAGCGATTGACGCGGACTCGAGAGTCTTGGGCAGATGAAGTGTTACGTGCCGGACTGGCTGAAGAGCGTGGTGCGATTCTGCAGTCGCGACAACGCGCGCCATTCAGAAGCGGGCGACACCCTGATTGAGGTTCTCATCGCCATCGTCATACTCGGCATGGCCTCAGTAGCGTTACTGGTCTCCTTCGCGACGTCAATTTCGGCCTCGTCGACGTACCGCGATGTTGCGACGCTCGATACGGTTCTAAGAAGCGCTTCAGAGGAAGTCATTACTCAGATTCAACAGCAACCAGCGGCTCTTTTCGCATCGTGTCTCGGTTGGACCAAGGTCACTTTCAGTCTTCCGACCGGTTACACGGCGGCGATCGCGCCGCCAAACTACTGGAACGGCTCGGCCTTCATCTCGGCGTGCGTACCGAACGCTGAGCAGTGGATCACGCTGAGCGTCACTGAGGCCCAGAACGGTAAAACTGCGTCGAATAACTTCATCGTGGACGACCCTCTGGCCCGTCCGATCGCGACGCCGGGCGCCGCGGCGCAACTGGTCTACATCGAACAGCCGGGTAATGCCAGCATCAATACCGCCCTTACGCCCGAGCCGGTGGTCGCAATCGAGGACGCCGCGGGCAATATCGTGACCCAGGACCTCTCGCCAGTGACGTTAGCCATCACGCCAGGCACTGGGACCAACGGGGCGAATCTCTCGGCAGGATGCTCCGGTACCGAGTTTTACGGCGTCGTCACGTTCTCGAGCTGCACCATCGACACAGCGGGCGCGGGGTACACCTTGATCGCTTCTGACGGTACGTTGAGCACGGCGACGAGTAGCGCCTTCACGGTTTCCACCGGTGTTCCCACTCAACTTGTTTTTGCCACACAACCAGGTAGTTCAACCGGCAGCTCCACCCTTTCGACGCAGCCTGTCGTGAACATCGAAGACGCGGACGGATTTCTCGTGACGACCGACAACTCGACGGTATCGCTTTCAATAACGCCGTCCACGGGGTCGAGCGGCGCGGCACTCTCGGGTTGCACACAGACTGAAAGCTCAGGGGTGGTCGCATTCTTGGGATGTGCGGTCAGTCTCGCTGGAAACGGCTACACCTTGACGGCGAGTGACGGATCCCTAACTTCAGCGATTAGCACCAGTTTCAACGTGGCGGTGGGCGCGGCCGCCAAACTGGTCTTCACAACACAGCCATCTGCCAACGCCTCAGGCAACGCCCTGACGAGCGACCCGGTGGTCAAGGTGGAGGACGCGGCCGGCAACGTCGTGACGAGCGCGTCGACGACGATCACACTCAGTGCTTCTGGCGGTTCGCTTTCCTCATGTCAGGGACTGGGCGCCAACTCGGGCGTTGTTACCGTGACAGGTTGCGTATTCTCGGGTCTCGTAGGCACTAATTACACGCTCAATGCCAGCGCGAGTGGCCTCGTGACGGGTGTTAGCGCTAACTTCACCGTCACGGTCGGCGAACCGGCCAAACTCGTCTTCACGACCGCGACGAAAGGTGTAGCGAGCGCGAGCGCGTCGTCGGCCTTTAGCGCACAACCCGTGGTCAGTGTCGAAGATGCGGCCGGCAATGTCGTAACCAATTACGTGGGATTGGTGACCCTCTCGCTAAACGCTGGTGAAACACTGAGCTGTCCGTCGGGAAATTCGGCGACGCCGATTGACGGCGTAGTGAGCTTCTCCGGCTGCGCCGGGAGCGCCTACGCCTCGGGCGTGACGCTGACGGCGTCCAGTGCGGGTCTGACAGGTGCGACGAGCGCAAGTTTCGATATCTCAAACGTGGCGACACAACTGGCCTTCACCACTCAACCTTTAAACACCGCAGACGGCTTGTCGCTTACTCCCTCGGTAGTCGTCAGTGTTGAGGACTCGTCGGGAAGGGTGGTCACGACCTCGAGCGCCTCGATTGCCTTAGTCCTTGGTACAAATCCGGGTTCTGGAACGCTTTCGGGCACTTCCCCGGTGACCGCGGTCGATGGGTCCGCGACATTCTCCGACCTTTCGATCAACGCTCTCGGTACGGGCTATACCCTTAGTGCTTCATCGGGCACCTTGGCTTCTGCAACGAGTAGCGACTTCAACGTGGTCGTTGGCGCCCCAGCGAAGTTGGTCTTCACCACCCAGCCGGTGGGGGGCGCCTCGGGCGCCACCCTCGCCACCCAGCCCGTGGTCAAGGTGGAGGACGCGGCCGGTAACGTCGTGGCGAACGCCTCAATGGCAATCACCCTCAGCGCATCAAGTGGCACGTTGGCCTCGTGCGCGGGTCTGAGCGCTAGTTCGGGCGTGGTGAACGTGACGAGTTGCACCTTCGCGGGCGTCGTGGGCACGAACGTCAACCTCATTGCCAGCGCGAGTGGCCTCACCACTGCCACCAGCACGAACTTCTCGCCCTCAACCTATGGTTCGGCCACCAAGTTGGTCTTCACCNNGTGGAGGACTCGGCCGGCAACGTTGTGGTGAACGCCTCAACGACGATCACCCTCAACGCCTCAAGCGGCACGTTGGCCTCGTGCGCGGGACTGAGCGCTAATTCTGGCGTGGTGAACGTGACGAGTTGCACCTTCGCGGGCCTCGTAGGCACGAACTACACCCTCAGTGCCAGCGTGAGTGGCCTCACCACCGCCACCAGTTCGACCTTCTCGCCCTCAACCTTCGGCACGGCCACCCAGTTGGTCTTCACCACCCAGCCGGTGGGGGGCGCCTCGGGCGCTGTTCTCCCGACCCAGCCGGTGGTGGAGGTGGAGGACTCGGCTGGCAACGTTGTGGTGAACGCCTCGACGACGATCACCCTCAGCGCCTCGGGCGGCACGCTGGCCTCGTGTGCGGGTTTGAGCACCACGACGGGCGTGGTGAACGTGACGAGTTGCACCTTCGCGGGCCTCGTGGGCACGGGCTACACCCTCAGTGCCAGCGCGATTGGCCTCACTTCTGTGACTAGCAGTAACTTCAACGTGACTTTCGGTGCCCCAACGCAGCTGGTCTTCACCACCCAGCCGGTGGGGGGCGCCTCGGGCGCCACCCTCGCCACCCAGCCCGTGGTGAAGGTGGAGGACTCGGCCGGCAACATCGTCACCAGTTCTTCGATCACGATCGCCCTCACCGCTTCGAGCGGCACGTTGGCCTCCTGCGCTGGTCTCACGGCCACCGCGGGCGTGGTGAACGTGACGAGTTGCACCTTCGCGGGCCTCGTGGGCACGGGCTACACCCTTGGCGCCACCTCGGGCGCTCTGACTGGCGCCACGAGTTCGAGCTTCTCGCCCTCAACCTTTGGCACGGCCACCAAGCTGGTCTTCACCACCCAAACAAGGGGAGTGGCGAGCTCGAGCGCCACTTCAGCGTTTAGCACCCAACCCGTCGTCAGTGCCGAGGACTCGGCCGGCAACGTGGTGACTAGTTACTCCTCGTCGGTGACGTTGAGCATAAGTAGCGGCGAAACATTGAGCTGCACGTCGGGAACGTCGAAGACGCCAAGTGGTGGTGTCGCGACCTTCTCTGGCTGCGCCGGTACCGCTTACGCCTCAGGCGTGACGTTGACGGCGTCGGGATCGGGAGTTACGAGTGTGACGAGCGCTAGTTTCAGCATCTCGAATGTGGCGACACAACTGGTCTTCACGGTTCAGCCCTCGAACACGACCCATGGATCGACGATCTCGCCGTCGGTCGTGGTCACGATCGAGGACTCATCGGGCAGGGTGGTCACGACCTCGAGCGCATCAGTCACCATCGCCATCGGCACCAATCCGGGTTCTGGAACACTTTCGGGTACTACGACCGTCACCGCAGTCAACGGGACCGCGACATTCTCCAACCTTTCCATTAACAACGCGAGCTCGGGCTACACCCTTAAGTCCACCTCGACTGGATTGACCTCGGCGACCAGTTCGACGTTCACGGAGTCTTGATGAGATTGAGATTGAGCTCTGAGTATTTTTCGACGAACGTTGGTCGAACACGGAGTACCAAGTGGTCGCGTGATCCGAGAGCTCGCAACGACAACGGCAGCGTGCTCGTGCTGGCCCTGCTCTACCTGATCGCGATAAGTTTGGTCCTCGCCGCGCTGGCTTCGTGGGTGACCAACGACCTGAATAACTCGTCCAAATTCAGTTCGGCTCGCTCGCTCCAATTCGCCGCCAACAGCGCTACTGAGCTGGCGATACAGAACATTCGTTACAACCCGCTCTTGTTGGCGGGTCAAACGCTGAACGCGAGCCCCCCGGCGTACTGCTGGGGGAGCGGACCCACATCTCAGCTCACCGGCGCCGACAGCGTTGATGGTGTGAGTATCGAAGTGTGGTGCAGCACTGTGTGGACCCCCTCGAGCGCCGACACTCGGGTAGTGACGTTTTCGGCCTGTCTGAGTGGAGTGAGCGCGTCCACGTGCGTCGCCAAGCCGACGCTTGCGGCCGTCGTGGCCTTCGATGACTACCCGCCTGGCGTGAGCACGCCCAACAGTGGCGTGTGTGCCGTCTACTGCGGAACCGGTCTCACTGTCGAAAGTTGGCTGTGGGCGCCGCAAATGCCGACAGTCGTGAGCATTAATCCCCCGTCGGGCGCGGTCGTTGGCAACACGACGATAACGCTCACCGGTTCGGGGTTCGTGAACGGGACGACTGTGAACTTCGTAGAGGAGAGCGGCGGCACGCCAAGTTCGGCCAACGTCATTCTTGAAGCAACTGGCATCGTCGTAAATAGCCCCACAACACTCTCGGCCGTCGTGCCGACGGTCACTTCGGGCGCTTCGTACTTTGTCACCGTCACGACGCCCGCCGGCACGAGCGCTTACGCCCCGATCTTCACCTACTCCTAGTCATACGTCGCCTCGAGTGCGTCGGTTCGACGGCGAGGGCCGTCGCGTGACTCGTCGTCACTACGATTCGGTGATTCATATGGACCTAATGCGAGTGCGAGGTCGTGAGTTGTTAGAAAATTGCGAATCTCGCAAGACTGCGTAGTTTTCTCCATACCTATAGTTCGTTCGCTGGTTGCAGTCGAGAGTGTTTCCGAATGTCGGTGAACCTATTAACGAAAGGGAGCAACAGTGTTTAGTTCTTACCGTAAAATCATGGCCCGCAAGGCCGCTGGAGAGATGGACGAGACTGGGTTCACTTTGATAGAACTCCT